>CAJMRA010000162.1 GCA_905215675.1 uncultured bacterium
TTTACGGGGGCATGAGAGTCGGGCTTCTTTTTGCTGCAAATACTCTTTTTATTTTCAGTGCGTACGAGCAGCTAATTTCAACGGTTGGTTGTGTTTTGCGGTATGTGGTAATCGTGTGGTAGCTGTATAAAAGTTGTCATAATCTTGGTTATGAGATATTTTAAGAAGCCGCCTTTTCAAAAAAAATCATGACGGGGCCTGCAAAAATAACGGCGAAAAGCCGCCCCGCCGCTTTCGCGGCGTCATCGCCACGCGGGGGAACATCTTCAAGACACCGTATCCAATGAAGGCCTTGATAAGAAAAAAATCCTGTGGCACGAGCAGCGGCATTCCCCGAATACAACGCGCTGCCCGGACCGAAGCAAGCGGAAAAAACCGCGCTTTTTCCACGAAATGACAGGCCGTATGGTTTGCAACGCAACGCGTTTCAAACTGAAATTGCTCCAAGGGGGAGCCCCCTTTTTTCCCCGCGGCAAGGGCGGCAAAAAAGGAGTACTCCCCCTCCAAAGGCTGGCCGGCAAGACCGCCCTGCTCTCCTCGCGGAGGCAGTCGTTCCTGCTTCTAATTCTTGCGACCGATACAAAAATAGGCAAAGCCCCGATCGGCCATGACCGCAGGCGAATACAGATTGCGCCCGTCAAAAAGAATGGGGGCCGTCAGCAGGCTCTTGATTCGATCAAAGTCGGGATTGCGGAACTGATTCCACTCCGTCACGACCAGCAACGCCTGGGAGCCGTCGCAGACGGCATACTGATCATCCACGATTTCCACCAGCGGATTATCCCGGAAGATATGACGCGCATTATCGGCCGCAACAGGATCGAACGCACGAATCTTCATGCCTTCCGCTGTCAGGGCGGAAATGATGCTGATGGCGGCCGCTTCGCGCATGTCGTCCGTATTGGCCTTGAAGGCAAGGCCCCAGACGGCGAGCGTCTTGCCCTTCACGCCGCCCTGCGGCGCGAAATATTCTTGGATACGCTCGGCCATGTGGCGCTTCTGGCGCGCATTGACGGCTTCCACGGCGTTCAGCAGCATGGGCTCCACGCCGGAAGTCTCCGCTGTATGAATCAGGGCCTTGACGTCCTTGGGGAAGCAGGAACCGCCGTAACCGACGCCCGGATAAATGAACTGGTAGCCGATACGGGAATCCGAACCGATACCCGTACGAACGTCCCGCACGTCGGCGCCCACCCGTTCGCAAATGGTGGCAATTTCATTGATGAAGGAAATCTTGGTGGCCAGCATGCAGTTGGCCGCATACTTGGTCATTTCCGCGCTGCGCACCCCCATGACAATCAGCTTGTCGCGGGTACGCGCAAAGGGCGCATACAGCTCGCGCATCACCGATGCGGCCTTTTCGGAGCCGGTGCCGATGACCACGCGATCAGGCTTCATGAAATCGGCGATGGCGTCGCCTTCCTTCAGGAATTCCGGGTTGGAAACCACTTCAAAGGCAAAATCCCTGCCCCGGGCCTTCAGTTCCTCGCGGATGATGGCCGTCACGCGATCCGCCGTTCCCACAGGAACGGTGGACTTGTCGACAACGATCAGTTCCTTCTCCATGAGTCGGCCGATCTGGCGGGCAACCTGCTCCACGTAGTGCAAATCGCAGGAACCGTCTTCGCCGGGAGGCGTTCCCACGCAAATGAACGCGCAATCCGCCCCGTCCAGTCCCTGCGCCAGTTCCGTCGTGAAGGTCAGCCGTCCGTCGGCGCGGCTGCGCTGCACCATGGGCGCGAGTCCGGGCTCGAAGATGTGCACGGATCCCGCATTCAATTTTTTTACGACATCGGGATTGACATCCACGCAGGTCACGCTGTTGCCCATTTCCGCAAAGCAGGCAGCGCTTACAAGGCCCACATATCCGGTGCCGATAATGCAAAGTTTCATGGAGAAAGGTTCCTCGCTTTATCTGAAGCATTACGCGTTGACTTCGTGTGCCGCGCCGCCACAGCCGGGAAGGCTGAACAACCGTGAAACACGGGCCCCCGGCGCGACGCCATGTTGCCGGGAGCCTCTCCGCCCACGGACGGAAACGCAGGACTCCCGGGAGCCTTGCACTTGACGCAGGGCCCGGCACAGGACAAAATTTATTGCAGGCAGTTTAGCCGCTTTCCTTCCGTGACGCAAGCCGTCCGCCTCCCCTGCGCGCGCTGCCGTACGAACCCCGGAGAAATGCCATGATTATCGGCCTGGGCCTCGACGTGACGGAATTGCCGCGCATTGCGCGCATGCATGAAAAATACGGCGACGCCTTTCTCAAAAAGCTGCTTACCCCCAACGAGCAGGCGCATGTGCCCGCCGCGCCCGTTCCCTTTCTTGCCGGGCGCTTCGCCGCCAAGGAAGCGGCGGTCAAGGCCCTGGGATCAGGCTTCAGCGGCGGTATAGGCCTGCATGATATTGAAATCCTGCCCAGCGCCGCCGGAAAGCCGCTGCTCCATTTTCACGGCCCGGCGGCCGCGCTCGCCCTGCGGCTGGAGGTGGAGCAGCAGCACGTCACCATCACCCACGACCGGCATGTGGCTGCCGCCGTGGTCATTCTGGAGTCCGCATGATGGATGCCTTCCTGCGTACCTGCCCTCCCCTGCCCCTGCCGCAGGAAATGGCGGCATGGGATGCCCGGGCCTTCGAGCTCGGATTGCCGGGCTGCATGCTCATGGAAAATGCGGCCCGCGCCGCGCTCGCTGTTCTCCGCCGTTACGTACCGCACCTTGAGGGAAAGCATGTCTGGCTGTTCATGGGCGGCGGCAACAACGGCGGCGACGCCGCCGCACTGGCGCGCCATCTGCACGATGCGCGGGCCCTGCCCGTCGTGGGACACCTGAAACCGCTGTCGTCCTTTCGGGGCGCTGCGGCCGAGCATATCCGCATGGCGCGGGCCGTCGGCGTTCCCTTCGTCAATCTGGCGGCAACCCTGCGGCACGGAGACGCCACTCCCGCAGCCCTGTCGGCACGTCTCGGACGCCGCCTTGCCCCGAACGATACCGCACGCCGCCCCCATATCTGCGTGGACGGCCTTCTGGGTACCGATTTTCACGGAAACCTGCGTCCGGACCTGCATGCACTCATAGCCGCGCTGAATTTTCTGTCCCCGCAGAGTTTTCTGCTCTCCCTTGACATTCCCTCGGGCCTTGACGGAGCCGACGGCCTGCCCTGTCCCATTGCCGTACAGGCCCATGCCACGGCCACCTTTGCCGCCGCCAAACCCGGCCTTGTCCTGCCGCATGCCCGGCCCTGGACAGGCCGCCTCCATGTCTGCGACATCGGCATGCCGCGCAGCATCCGGGAAAACGGTCCGTGCAGCGTCCGCCTGCTGCCCCCGGACGCGCCCGCGCGCTTTGCCGCCCCCATGCCGCAGGGCTACAAGAACAGCTATGGGCACGTGGCGATCATCGGCGGCGCGGGGGGCCTGTCCGGCGCGGCGCATCTGGCCGCACGAGCCGCCTTGCGCGCCGGAGCGGGACTGGTGACGGCGCTGGTTCCCGCGCCCTCGGCCCCGGCCGTCAAGGGAGGACTGGCGGAAATCATGACGCTCGCCCTCCCCTCTCCCGATGCGGCCGCCCCCTGGCGTTCCGCATGGACGGAGGAAGCGGCCGCCTTCCTCCGGCGGTGCGACGCCCTCGCCGTGGGCCCCGGCATGGGACGCGGCGACGACGCGCTCCATTTTCTTAAAGAAATACTTGAAGAAGAAAACCGTCCCCCCGCCGTCTTCGATGCGGACGCCCTCATGCTGCTGGCGCGCGAGCCGCACCTCCTTTCCCGCCTGACGTCCCGGGACATCCTGACGCCGCACCCCGGCGAAGCGGCCGCCCTGCTGGGATGGACAACGCGGGAAATCCAGACGCAGCGCCGCCGGGCGCTGGCCGCCCTTGCGGCCCAAAGCGCCGCCGCCGTGGTTCTCAAGGGAGCCGGTTCGCTGGCGGCGCAAGGCGATTCGCCGCAACTTCTCTGCCCGGTCGATGTGCCGCAGCTTTCCGTCGGCGGATCCGGGGACGTCCTCGCCGGATGCGCCGCCGCCCTGCTTGCCCGGACTCGCGCCCCCGAAGGCTCCGCCCTTGCCGCGCTGGGGGCCGCCCTGCGCCTGCACGCCGCAGCCGGGCGACAGTGCGCGATGCGCTTCCCCAGCCGGGGTAACGGCGCGACTGAGCTGGCCGAGGCCCTCCCCGCGGCATGGGAAGCCGCGCCCTCCGACGACACGCTTCTTTTCGATCAGGATACGGCATGCTTCATCTGACATTGACGACACAGGACGACACGGAGCGACTGGGGCGGCTGCTGGCCGACGGCATGCGCGCCGCCGCCTGCCGCGTCCTGCTCATGCGCGGCGATCTCGGCAGCGGAAAAACCACCCTGGCCCGCGCGCTGGTGGCCGAATTGCCCGGAGGCCGAACCGCCGAAGTCTCCAGCCCTTCCTTCACGCTCTGCAATCACTACGCCACACGTCCGCCGGTCGTGCATTGCGACCTGTATCGGGGCGGCGGCGCTCCCGACGAACTTCTCGACGCCCTCGACGACGAACGCAGTCTTGTTCTTGTGGAGTGGGCGGAACAGCTGGCCCCGGCAGATATTCCGCACGATTTTCTGGACATCCGCTGGCAGACGTGCAAAAGTAAACGACTTGTGACGCTATCCGCTACGGGACCTGCCGCCACGAACGCCCTCGCGCGTCTCTCGGCAGCATGGGATGGAGCGTCATAACCCGCAATTGCAATGGAAACAGGCATGAACATTCTTGTACAGAAATTCGGCGGCACATCCGTCGCCAACCTCGAATGCATGAAAAAGGTGCGCGAGAAGGTCCTTGCCGGCTTGTCCAAAGGCAACAAGGTCGTGGTGGTCCTTTCCGCTCGTGCGGGGGAAACCAACCACCTTCTGGCCCTTGCATCCGAATGGTCGCCCGAACCGGACAAGGCCGAATGCGACGCTCTCGTCTCCACCGGAGAACAGGTCTCCATCAGCCTTTTTAGCATGCTGCTCAGAGATACGGGCATCCGTGCCCGCTCCCTGCTGGGCTGGCAAATTCCCATCAGGACCGACGACGATTTCGGCAATGCCCGTATTCGTTCCATCGACAGCGCCGCCTTGCGGCGCTATCTGGAAGAATACGACGTTCTTGTCGTCGCCGGTTTTCAGGGCTGCACGGAAGACGGTCGCATAACCACGCTCGGCCGCGGCGGCTCCGATACGTCCGCCGTGGCGCTGGCCGCGGCCCTCGGCTCGGTGGAATGCGAAATTTATACGGATGTGGACGGCGTCTATACCACCGATCCCAACATCTGTTCCACGGCGCGCAAGATGGATCGCGTGGCCTATGAAGAAATGCTCGAAATGGCAAGCATGGGCGCAAAGGTCCTGCACATACGCTCGGTGGAATTTGCCAAGAAATACAAGGTTCCCGTCCGCGTGCGCTCGACATTCAGCGACGATCCCGGCACGCTCGTAACTCAGGAGGATTCAAGCATGGAAGCTGTTCTGGTTTCCGGCATCGCCTATGACAAGGACCAGGCGCGCGTCACGCTCCATGACCTGCCCGACGTGCCCGGCACGGCTGCCGCCGTGTTCGGTCCCCTTTCCGAAGGCGGCGTGCTGGTGGACATGATCGTCCAGAATACCAGTCTTGACGGCCATACCGACATCACCTTCACCATCTCCCGCAAGGATCTCAAAAAGACCCTTGAACTCATGAACAGGGTGGCCGACAAGTTCGGCAATGTGGAAGTGGTGCACGACCTCAATGTCGCCAAGGTGTCCGCCATCGGCGTCGGCATGCGCAACCACTCCGGCGTGGCCGCCCGCGCCTTCTCCGCCCTTACGCAGGAAGGCATCAACATTCTGATGATCAGCACCTCCGAAATCAAAATCACCATCCTGATCGAGGAAAAATACGTGGAACTTGCCGTGCGCATCCTCCACGATACCTTCGGTCTTGACTGGGATATCGGCTGCTAGAGCGTGTTGACATTACATCGTTCTTCCTGGGGGGGAAGGCCCCCCCTTATCTCTGCTGTCGATGCCCGTAGCTTCCTTCGTCGCAACGGGCACGG
>CAJMRA010000163.1 GCA_905215675.1 uncultured bacterium
CGAAGGAAGCTACGGGCATCGACAGCAGAGATGAGGGGGTTCCCCTCCCCCTGAAAACAGTCTCGCCGCTTCGGGCCGAGCGGGGGCGAAGCGGGGGCTTGACATCTTTTGTGGCAGCGGATATATGGACGTTCCCTTGCTCGTACTGTTGGCAATTGGTACGGGCTGCCGAGTCCATAAGGAGACGACAATGCGTAAATTTGAAACGTTGCTGCTCCTTTCGCCCGAACTCTCCGCCGAAAACCGCGAAGGCATTCTTGCGGCTCTGGGCGGCGTGATCGAACGCGAAAAGGGCGTGATGGAAGAGGTTGATCACTGGGGCATGCGTGATCTTGCGTATCCCGTGCGCAAGCAGATGCGCGGCTACTATGTGCGTCTGGTGTACAACGGCCCCGCGGCGCTGGTGGCCGAGCTTGAGCGCAACATCCGTATTACGGACGGCATCTTCAAGTTTGTGACCGTGAAGCTGGCCGACGAGGCCGGGGAGGTTGCGTAAATGGCTTTCAAGAAGAAATTCGCTCCCCGTCGCAAGTTCTGCCGCTTCTGCGCGGACAAGACCCTGCCCCTGGATTACAAGCGTCCCGACATCCTGCGTGATTTCGTGACCGAACGCGGCAAGATCATTGCCCGCCGCATCACCGGCACGTGCGCGCACCATCAGCGCCTGCTGACCCGCGAAATCAAGCGCGCCCGTCAGATGGCCCTGATGATCTACACGTCCACGCACGACTCCGTCGTCAAGAAAAAGAGCATGATCTAGGGAGGCGCATATGAAACTGATTCTTCGCGCCGATGTGGAAAATCTCGGCAACCTTGGCGATGTGGTGAACGTGAAGCCCGGCTATGGCCGCAACTACCTGTTGCCCCAGGGCCTGGCCATGGTGGCCACCGAAGCCAACCTGAAGGTCTTTGAACTGGAACGCAAGAAGCTCCAGGCCCGCATGGACGCCCTGCGCGCCGAAGCTCAGGCGCTTTGCGCCCGTCTGGAAGCCCTCGAAGTGGTCATTGCCATGCACGTGGGCGACAACGACAAGCTCTACGGCTCCGTGACGTCGAGCATCATCGGCGACGCGCTGTCCGCTCAGGGCGTGGACGTGGATCGCCGCCGTATTCTGATGGACGCCCCCATCCGCACCCTCGGCGAACATCCCGTGCGTATCCGTCTGCATGCGGACGTGATTGCCGTGGTGCCGGTGAAGGTCGTGTCCGACCATCAGCCCGAGCCTGAAGAAGCCGCTCCCGCCGAGGAAGCGGCCGAAGCTCCGGCCGACGCCGAATAAGCAGGAAGCCCATGGCTTCCCTTGCCAATAGCAACGCCGCCTCCGGCTCCAGCGCCGGGGGCGGCGCTCCTGTCCCCGGGGCGCGGGGCGAGGGTCGCGGCGACGCGGATACCCTGCGCCGCGTGCCTCCGCACAGCGTGGAGGCGGAGCAGGCTGTTCTGGGCGGCATTCTCCAGCGGCCCAACATGATGCACAACCTTGTGGATGTGCTCAGCGACACGGATTTCTACATCCCCGCCAATGCCGCCATTTTCCGCGCCTTTCTTGATCTTTACGGCAAATCCGCGCCCATTGATCTGGTTTCCGTCCACGAGTGCCTGAAAAGCCGGAATCAGCTTGAGGAGGCGGGCGGCGCCGTCTATCTCGGCGAGCTGGCACAGGCCGTTGTCAGCGGCGCCAATGCCGACTACTACGCCACCATCGTCCGGGACAAGGCGCTGCAACGCAGCCTGATTGACGCCTGTGCCCGCATCATCGGCAACTGCTACGACGCCTCGCGCGACGTGGCGGGCCTGCTGGACGAATCGGAACAGGCGGTTTTCGCCATTTCCCAGCGCACGACGGGGCGGGATTTTTCCGGCTCCAAGCTGCTGGTGGACAGCGTTTTTGAAAAGCTGGAAAAGCTGGCCGCCGCCCGCGACGACTTTACCGGCGTCACCACCGGTTACAAGAAGCTGGATCGCCTGACGGGCGGCCTGCAACCCTCCGACCTGATCATCGTGGCGGCGCGTCCCAGTATGGGCAAGACGGCCTTTGCCATGTGCCTTGCGCTCAACGCGGCCATCCGCCAGAACGTCCCCGTGGCGGTCTTTTCGCTGGAAATGAGCAAGGAACAGCTCATGCAGCGCATGCTGGCCGTGCGCGCCAAGGTGGACATGTCCAAACTGCGCCGTCCCTACCTGCTGACGGATGACGACTGGAACAATCTCTATTCCGCCGCCGACGTGGTGAGCCGCGCGCCCATCTATATTGACGATACGCCCGCCCTCTCCACGCTGGAGCTGCGCGCCCGCGCCCGACGCCTCAAGGCCGAACACGATCTGGGGCTGGTGGTGGTGGATTATCTTCAGCTCATGCGCTCCGGGCGGCGCACGGACTCGCGCGAACTGGAAATTTCCGATATTTCCCGCTCACTCAAGAGCCTTGCCAAGGAAATGAACGTGCCCGTGGTGGCCCTGTCGCAGCTCAACCGCAAGGTGGAGGAACGCGGCGACAAGCGGCCCATGCTTTCGGACCTGCGCGAATCGGGCGCCATCGAGCAGGACGCGGACATGATCATGTTTGTCTACCGCGATGATGTGTATAAATTCACAAAACCTGCCGACAGGCCCCTTCAGGGCGTGGCGGAAATCATCATCGGCAAGCAGCGCAACGGCCCCGTCGGCGTGGCGGAGCTGACCTACATGTCGCCGTACACCTCTTTCGAGGATCTGGAGCCGGATATGCCCGGTCCTTCGGAAGATCAATCACGCTGACGGGTTAGACACCATGCCGCCGCCCTTGTCCGCACGGGGGCGCGCAAAAAAACAGTGTTTTTTTCACAAGCGCGTTGACAAGCGGAACAAAGCATGTTTGTGTGGTTTTAAGGGCCGCGTGACGGGAATAGGTTTTGCCGGAAAGAGCGCGGCGATTGGCCTTTTTTTCATGAGGTTTTTTGAATGTCCAAGTCCATCTATGTCGGCAACCTCCCCTGGTCCGCCACCGAAGACGAAGTGCAGGCTCTGTTTGCCGAATACGGCAAGGTTCTGTCCGTGAAACTGGTGAGCGATCGCGAAACCGGCCGCGCCCGCGGTTTCGGTTTTGTTGAAATGGACGACGCCGAAGCCCAGGCTGCCATTGAGGCCCTTGACAATCACAACTTCGGCGGGCGTACCCTGCGCGTGAACGAAGCAAAACCGCGCGCCCCCCGTCCTCCCCGCTACTAGCCCGCAGACGAGCGGCCCGCCTGCCGGCCCCGCGCCGCGCCGGTCGTCCGCCGTCACGGAAGGACAGGGAACATCCGCAAGGGATGTTCCGACAACTGCCGAAATCAGGACGCCCCGGTTTCCGGGGCGTTTTTCGTTTCCCTGAAGCATTATTTTCAAACCTGTACGCCTCCCCTTGACCGCCCGTCCCTGTTATGGGAAAAATCAGGGGGATACGCCCCCAGGCATGAACGCTGTACCCTTGAAAAAGGGAAAACGCGAGGCGGCGACACAGCGCCGCCCGGCCCGAAGCGAGCGGAAGAACCGCGTTTCTTTCCGCGAAACCACAGGCCGCAAGGTTTGAAACGCAAGGCCTTTCAAACTGACAACATGACGGCACGGCACAACGGGGGCGACAGCCGGATATCAGCCAACATTCGGGAATATATACGCATCATGACGCAACAGACGACCCATCGCTGCGGCTGGGTAGCCCTCATGGGACCGCCCAACGCGGGCAAGTCCACACTGCTGAACGCCCTGCTCGGCCAGAAAGTCACCATTGTGACCCCCAAACCCCAGACCACGCGCAACCAGATTGTCGGCATTCTCACCGACGACGACGCGCAGGCCATTTTCATGGATACGCCCGGCCTCTCGCAGGTGCGCGGACGCCTCAGCAAGACCATGATTCAGGCCGTATGGCAGAGCCTCGGTCAGGCGGATGTCATCGTGCTGGTGCTGGACGCCCATCTTTACATCCGCAAGCCGGAATTTCTGGAGCGCGATCTCGCGCCCGTGGCCCAGGCGCTGGCCGGCGACGAACGCCCCATGGCGGTCGTCGTCAACAAGGTGGACATGTTCGCCGACAAGAGCCGCATGCTGCCCCTGCTGACGCGCCTCAATGAAATGTGGCCGCGCGCGGAAATCTTTCCCGTCTCCGCCCTGCGCAAGGACGGCCTGCCCGAACTGGCCGCCCTGCTCAAGAGCCTGCTGCCCGAGGGCGAGGATCAGTTCCCGGAAGATCAGATTTCCACCGCGCCGGTGCGCTTCATGGCCGCGGAAATCATCCGTGAAAAGCTCTTCCTGATCCTGCGGCAGGAAGTGCCCTACAGCGTCGCCGTGGACATCGAAAGCTGGCAGGAAGACGCCGAGCGCGGCCAGACCGTCATTCACGCCCTGATCTACGTGTCCTCGCCGCAGCACAAGGGTATGGTCATCGGCAAGGGCGGCGCGACCCTGAAGCAGGTGGGCATCGAGGCCCGCAAGGATATTCAGGAACTCATCGAAGGCAAGGTTCATCTGGAACTCTGGGTCAAGGTACGCGAACAGTGGACGGAAGACCCCGCCTTCCTGCGCGAACTGGGCTTGTCGGGAGAAACGCTATGAGCAACGACGCCCTGCGCGCGCGTTACGCCTCTGTGCTGGAGCGCGTGGCCGCCGCCGTGGCCGCCGCCGGACGCAGGCCCGAAGAGGTGCGGCTGGTGGCGGTATCCAAGCTGCATCCCGCCGAGGACGTGGCCGAAACGGCCGCCGCCGGTCAGGTGGACTTCGGCGAAAACTACGTGCAGGAAGCGCTGGAAAAGCGCGCCTTCCTGCGGGAACGCGGGCTGTGCGCCGACGTGCGCTGGCACATGATCGGCCATGTCCAGAGCCGCAAGGCCGCGCAGGTAGCCGGAGCCTTCGCGCTGGTGCATACGCTGGATTCCGTCAAGCTGGCCGACGCGCTGGAACGGCACATGCCCGACGGGGCCGTGCAGCCCGTGCTGATCGAAATCAACGTGGGCGACGAGCCCCAGAAGGCGGGCGTTCCCGCGGCGGAAGCGGCCGCCCTGGCCGCCCACGTGCGGGAAAAATGCCCCCATCTGGCCCTTGAGGGTCTGATGTGCCTGCCGCCCGTCTTTGACGCCGGAGAGGCCGCCCGCCCCTATTTCGCGCGCCTGCGTCGCCTGCGCGACGCCCTGCGGGCCGAATGCGGGCTGCCCCTGCCCCATCTTTCCATGGGCATGTCCGGCGATTTTGCGGCGGCCATTGCCGAAGGCGCGACCATCATCCGCATCGGTACGGACATCTTCGGCCCGCGACCGCCAAAAAAATGAAATTGGCACAAAAAATGCTTTGATGCCGGAAACGAGCGCGGGCAACGTCGCCGCAAATTTGCTCCGGCGAACGGCTCAGTAAGAAGAGGGAGGTCTTATGGCAGCAAAAGGAAACGAGCAGGCGGCCTTGCCTGCGGCAGGCGACGACGACAAGAAGCAGAAAAAGTCGTCGCGCGGCAAGCGTATCGTCATTGCCCTGATCGTATTGCTCACCCTTGCCGCCGTGGGCGGCGGCGCGTACTGGTGGCTCTATCTGCGCGGCCCGGCCACTCCCGGCGCGGCGGACAACTCCGCCAAACAGGAAGCGACCGCCGACAACAAGCAGGCCCCCGACGCCAAGAAGGACGCCGGGCAACAGAATGCCCAGGGCGGCGTGCGCATCGAGCGTCAGAGCGATCTTCCCCGCAGCGGCGGCATAGTGGTGCCGCTGCCGAGCATTACCGTCAATCTGGCGGACCCCGCCGGTCGGCGCTATCTCAAGATCGGCATGGAAGTGGAACTCAACGATGACGTGACCGCCCAGCTCCAGCAGCAGGCCCCGCGCGTGCGCGACGCCATCATCATGCTGCTGGCAGGCAAGTCCTACAGCGATGTGGCCACCCCCGACGGCAAGGTGCTGCTCAAGGGCGAAGTGGCCGCGCGTCTGAACCAGATTCTGGGCGCGCAGCGCGTCATTCGCGTGTATTTCACGGATTTTGTGGTGCAATAGAGCGTTTTCACCTTTGAAAAAGGTGAAAACGCGAGGCGGCGGCACAGCGC
>CAJMRA010000164.1 GCA_905215675.1 uncultured bacterium
AGGGGTCCCCCCCTCCCCCAAAAAACATACATCCATAATCTATCAGGCGAGCATTTCGAGGAAGGCCTCGATACGAACTTTGAGTTGTTCCGTATCTGTTTCCGAGTAGTCGGTCACTATCTGGAGGAAGGGGAGGTGGAGTTCTTCGCGCACGTATTTTTTTACGGACCAGGATTCCACGTCATAGGTCTGGCAGCCCTGCCAGGTGAGATCGACGACGGCGTCAATGAGGAATTCTTCCGAAAGTTTTTTGAGGACTTCGTATCGGTGCGGATTGGGAGACATGACGGAGCAATGCATTGCAAGGTAGCGCTCCGCGAGTTCCGACAGGGGGTCCCGGTTTTCGTCCATTTGCAGGAGGACTTTCTTGTAGCAGGTGCAGTTGTCGATACAGACGACGTGCGCGCCGCAGGTTTCCAGCAGCTGGATGACCTTATGGGAACCCATGCCGGTGGGCACGCCGGTCAGCAGGATACGGGGACCTTCCGCAGGGAGACTGTCGGGGGTGGCGCGGCCGATTTCGGCGGCGATGTCGTCGAGGAGGGCGATGCACTGTTCGTAATCCGGCATGAAGGACGCGCGGAAGCAGAGGGAAAGGATGTCCATGCCGGAGAGGGGAGAGGGCTTGCGCCGGGCGAGATCGAGGACGTTTTTCAGCGCGCGCCGCAGGCGATTGGTCAGCCTGATGGCGTCGCGCAGTTTTTCTTCCGTGATGGAGACGTTGAAATCCTTTTCAAGGCGGGCGACCAGCGCGGCGAACTGTCCGCGCCAGTAGCGGGCGGCGTCTTCATCCTGAATTTGCGGCAGTTGCAGCAGCATGACGGGCTTGTAGTGGTTGAGGAGCTCGTACATTTTCTTTTTGCCGTCGCAGGTGGCGTCGGCCACGACGATATCGGAGGCGGCAAGATAGGGGCAGCTGTCCTGAAGGGCGAAGCCGAAGCTGCTTTTGATCAGGGGGCACAGGACACGGGGGAGCATGGTTTCGGCGGCGGCGATGGAATCGTTTTTGGTACCGCAGAGGGAAACGGGAATGGCTCCGGCGGCAAGGGCTATTTCAAGGGGCGAGTAGATGCAGTACTGCCCGACGACCTTTTTGCCCGCGCTTTTGGCTTCCTGCAGGGCGAGGACATTGCGATCGGTGACGGCGTTGAATTTTTCGAGACTTTCGCAGGGCATGGGGGGCTCCTTTATTTGCGTGTTTGCAGAGCGTTTCACCTTTGAAAAAGGTGAAACGCGAGGCGGCGGCACAGCGCCGCCAGGCTCGAAGTGAGCGGAAAAACAGCGTTTTTTTTCGCGAACCGACAGGCCGTATGGTTTGAAATGCGACGCATTGCAAACTAAAAATGCCCCAGCTTGCGTGCGGCCAGCAGCGCCGCGCCGAGCGCGCCGGTGAGCTGGGGGAAGGGGGGCACGTTGACGGGAATGCCGAGTTCCGCGGAAAGCAGGGTACTGAAGGCCGGGCAAAGGGCCAGTCCGCCGGTGAAGGTGCACTGCCCGCGCATGGGAATACGGGAGGCCAGGCCGCGCATGCGCCGGGCGATGGAGAGAAAGACGCCCGCGGCCACGTCCGCGGGGGGCGTGCCCCGCGCAAGAAGTCCGATGATTTCCGTTTCCGCAAATACGGCGCACATGCTGGAAATGGCGGCAGGCTTGCCCCGGGCCGCCGCCTCTCCCAGCGCGGCAAGGTCCATGTCGAGGATACTGGAGAGGACTTGCAGGAAGCGGCCGGTTCCGGCGGCGCATTTGTCGTTCATCAGAAAGTCCTGAACGATGCCGTCCGGGCCCGTGCTGATGACCTTGCTGTCCTGTCCGCCGATATCGAGGACGACGCCGGTTTCGGGGAAGAGGTGGACGGCGCCGACGGCATGACAGCTTATTTCCGTGACGACGTTGTGCGCAAAGGGCAGGGAAACGCGGCCGTAACCGGTGGCCGTGACGTGCTGGGGAACGGCATTGCCCGCATCGGCGCAGGCGGCGGCGAGAGCCTTTTCTCCGGCTTCGCGCGGATTCCATCCGGTGGGCAGGACGGCCTTGCCCAGAATGTCGAGCGACAGTTCATCAAGGATGACGGCTTTGGCGGCTACCGAGCCGACATCGACGCCTGCGACGGGCATAAGGGACTCCTTTGGAGCGGTTTGGGGTTCCGCCTCCGGCATGCGGAGGGTAGCGAGAGCGTTTGCCTTTGGAAAAGGCGCAACGCGAGGCGCGGCGCATAAAAAAAGCCCGCATGGGAAACCATACGGGGCTGCGATGGGGGAATGTCCGTCGTGAGTGGATGCGGAAAGGCGGGCGGCTGTACTGTTCAATGCGCCGATGCCGCGGACTGAGACGGGGACACACTGCCCCACCGCGGTTCCGGTCAGGTCAAACCGAAGAGGTCGGGATGAACGTACGGCATCGTATTTCCTGTTTTTGATACTGTTTATTACCGTCAGCATAGGAACAAACAAAGAAAAAGTAAAGGCGGCGCGCGGACGGAGGAACGCGTCTTTTTTTCTTGACGTTGTTTTGTGATCCCTGTCACAGAAGAAAAGGGCGAAGAACCGTAGGATGGGAGCATCCATGAGGGAGCGCGGAGGATGCGATGCGGCGACAGCATCTTGCGAACGGCGCCGTCAGGTTCCGGCCCTCCGGCCCCGGGATTCCCTTTCAAGAGAAACGTCTTGTTGCGCCCCGATGCCATCGGCCGCGCTTACACCTTTCATTCGGAGGAATTCCACATGTTCTGCAACCAGTGCGAACAAACCAACAAGGGCAGGGGCTGCGAAAAGATCGGCATTTGCGGCAAGAAGGCCGAAGTTGCGGATATTCAGGATGCCCTTGTGGCGCAGTTGCGCGAGCTGGCGCACATTGCCCTGCAGGCGCGCGCCAAGGGGATTATTGACGTGGCCGTGGACGATTTCGCGGCCAAGGCGTTGTTCAGCACGCTGACCAATGTGAATTTCGATCCCGATGCCCTGCGGGCCTTGCAGGCGGCGACCCTGCGTCATGCGCAGGAGCTGGCGAAAAAGGCGGGCTGTCCCGTGCCGGCGGATGTGGACGCCATGCTGGCCGGGCATGTCACGGCCATCACTGCCTTTGCCGCCGACGAGGACGTGCGTTCGGCCATGCAGATGCTGCTGTACGGGCTCAAGGGCGTCGCGGCCTATGCCGATCATGCGGCCGAACTGGGCCAGCGGGACCCCGAAGTCGCCGCGTTCCTGTATCGCGGCCTTGTGGCCGGCAGCAAGAACGATACGGAATCGCGCGATCTCGGCGGCTGGCTGGGTCTGGCGCTGGAATGCGGCAAGACCAACCTGCGCGCCATGGAACTGCTGGAAACGGGCAATATTGCCTCGTTCGGTTCCCCGTCGCCGACCAAGGTGTCGCTCGGACATCGCAAGGGCAAGGCCATTCTGATTTCGGGGCATGATCTGCGCGATCTGAAGGCGCTGCTGGAGCAGACGAAGGGTCTGGGCATCAACGTCTATACGCACGGCGAAATGCTGCCCGCGCACGGCTATCCCGAACTGCGCGCGTATCCGCATCTGGCGGGTCACTTCGGGACGGCCTGGCAGAACCAGCAGAAGGAAATGCCGGAATTCCCCGGCGCGGTGCTGTTCACCACCAACTGCATCCAGAATCCCAAGGGCTATGAAGACAAGGTCTTCACCTGCGGCAACGTGGGCTGGCCGGGCCTGACGCACTGCGAGAACAGGGATTTTTCCGCCGTGATTCGCAAGGCGCAGGAACTGCCCGGCTTTGCCGAGGACGCGCCGGGCAAGGAAGTGCTTTCCGGCCTGGGCCGCGAGGCGGTGCTTGCCGCTGCGCCGAAGGTGCTGGAAGCGGCCAAGGCCGGCAAGCTGCGGCATATCTTCCTGGTGGGCGGCTGTGACGGCGCGCGTCCCGGCCGGGATTATTATACCGAGCTGGTCGAGAAGATTCCCGCCGACTGCCTTGTGCTGACGCTGGCGTGCGGCAAGTTCCGCTTCTTCGACAAGGATCTGGGCGAACTGGAAGGTCTGCCCCGCCTGATTGATATGGGGCAGTGCAACGACGCCTACGGCGCAATTCAGGTGGCCGTGGCCCTGGCGCAGGCCCTGCAATGCGGCGTGAACGACCTGCCGCTGTCGCTGGTGCTGTCGTGGTATGAGCAGAAGGCTGTCAGCATCCTTTTGACCCTGCTGGCGCTGGATGTGAAGAACATCCGTATCGGGCCCAGCCTGCCCGCGTTCATTTCCCCCAATATTCTTAATGTGCTGGTGGAAAAGTGGGGTCTTACGCCCATCAGCACGGCCGACGAGGACCTGAAGGCCATCCTCGGCTAGGGCGTTTTGCCTTTGAAAAAGGTAAAGCGCGACGCGGCGGCACAGACCTCCGGCCCGAAGGGAGCGGAAAAAAGCGCGTTTCTTCCGCGAAACGACAGGCCGTATGGTTTGCAGCGCGCAGCGTTGCAAACCGGGAACGCTCCGGTAATTGCTGCGCCGCGTTGACGATTTGCATGGCGGGGAAAGGGGCCGAACGGCATCCTTTCCCCGCCTTTCCTCCAAGGCCGTACTTTCTGAAACGGGAAGGCGGTTGAGGCGGGAGGTCTCATCGACAGACTGACGTATTTTTTTCTTTGGGGACTGTCATGACTTCTCAGGTTGCGGGCATTTCCGCGCTTGCCGCGCTGGAAGGCGGCGGCGCAGCCATCGGCGACTTGCTGTCTCCTGCCGAGCGGCAGGAACTCGCTGCCTATGCCCATGTCCGGGAGTACGCGGCCAATGGGACCATTTTTCGGGAGGGCGATACGCCGTCAAGTCTGGCCCTGCTCCTGTCGGGCGAGGCAAAACTTTCCAAGGCCGGGCCGCACGGCCGCGAATGCGTCTTGTGCCTGATCAGGCCCGGACGTCTCATAGATCCCGCGGCCCCCTATTACGAGGGGGGCTTTCCCGCATCCGCCTCGGCGGTCAAAAGCTGTCGCGTGCTTCATCTCCCGTGCAGGGAAGTGCGCATGCTGGCGGAAACGCATCCCGCGCTGAGTCTTTTGCTTGTTCGCGCCCTGTCGTTCCGGCAGCGCCTGTTCATTAACAAGACCGCGGAGTCGCAGGGAATCATTTCCGTTCCTCGGCGAGTGGCGTCGTGGCTGCTGCATCGGCGCAAAATGGAAAAAAGTCTGTCCATCGAACTGGTGGGGACTCGCGAGCTGCTGGCCCGTCTGCTGGGCGTCAGTCGGGAGAGTCTCAGCCGGGAGCTTAACGGTCTTGCCCGATCCGGCGTGATAGAGCTGGATCGGCGGACCATCACCATCCTTGATGAGGCCGCCTTGCGCAAGGCGGCGCAGGAATAAATCCATGAGCGCAGTGATAGCGACCGCGGAGCCGCGCGTTCTCATCCTCTATTCGTCGGTGACGGGGAATACCCGGCGTGTCGCCGAAGCGCTGGCGGCCGCGTCGGGCGACAGGCTTCTTGACGTGCGGAAGCTGGAGACGCCGCCGGATGCGGACGTGCTGGCCCTGGGCTTCTGGGTGCGGCGCGGTCAGCCGGACGAGTTTTCCCAGTCGGTATGGCGGTCCCTGAAGGGCCGGTCGGTCTTTTATTTCGGGACGCTGGGGGCCTGGCCGTCCTCGGAGCATGCGCGGCGCTGCCGGGAAGAAGCCGAGCGACTTCTGCGCGAAAACGGCAATCGTTGTCTGGGGGGCTTTCTATGTCAGGGCAGGGTGAATCCGCGTCTGATCGAGCTTTCGGCGCGCAAGGGAACGCATCCCCTGACCGAGGAACGCCGCGCGCGTCTGGCCGAAGCCGCGCGTCATCCCGACGCGTCGGATTGCGCGGCGGCCGCGGAAGCCTGGCTGGCCGCCCGGAGCGCGGCCTTGCGGGAAGCAAGCGAGATCAGCGGCATGGGATGCCGGAACCTTGCGGAGGCTCCGGCGTAACGCATTTTTCCCGGCGGACCGCTTCGGGAGCGCGCGCCTGCGCCGCTCCGGCCGTTAGAGCATTTTATCTTTGAAATGGGTTGTGGGTTGAGATTCAGGGGGAGGGGAACCCCCTCTGCTC
>CAJMRA010000165.1 GCA_905215675.1 uncultured bacterium
ATCGAACCTGCGACTCTCTGCTTAAAAGGCAGATACTCTACCTACTGAGTTAACGACCCGTTCGAGATACCTACTTTTGCAAAATTGCGTCATCTTGTCAAGAATCTTTTTGCAAATAGGGATTTTTTATGCGTAAAACGACAAAAGGCCCGATTTATCCTTGACATTGGCGGGGAAAATGCTATTGGTCATCGCGTGACGTGAGCCGGCGACGGCGCGCGACATCCTGATGACGAACATCGAGTTCACAACGGGGTGGCCTGCAAGGGCCCCCTTTTTTTTATGCTTGCCCCGCCGGGCAGGGGAGGAGACGCATGAGCGACGCCGCCGTAAAAGATGCCCTTGTTCGTATTGCCGGGCCCGTGGTCCGCTCCCTGGGGCTGGATATCTGGGGCGTGGAAATCACGCAGACGGGCCGCCCCGTCGTGCGCCTTTTTGTGGAAGCGCCGCTTGCGCCGGAAGATACCGCCGACGGCATGCTTTCGCAGGCCGCCGCGGGCGGGCGGGAAGAAGCGCCGGACCCGTCCGCCTTTTCCGCCACCATCGCCCAGTGCGAGGAAATTTCCCGGCGCATCGGTCTTGCGCTGGATGTGGAGGACATTTTCCCCCAGGCCTATGTGCTGGAGGTGTCCACGCCCGGGTTCAATCGTCTGTTTTTTTCGCCCGCCCAGATGCGTCCTTATATAGGCGACATGATCGAGGCGCGCATGCCGTCCGGCTTCACCCCGGAGGGCGTGGAGATTGCGCGCCGCGTCTGGCGCGGGCGGCTCACCGCCGTGGAGGAGGGCGCCTTCCGGCTTGCGCCGGCCGTCGTGAGCGCCGCCGGAGACGTGACTCCCGAAGCGCTGCCCGAAGTCCGCATTCCGTGGGAGGCGACCCGGCGCGTGGCGCGGCTCTATGTCTTTCATCAGCCCGCCCGTCCCGGCAAGCCGTCCGGCGGCGGCAAACGCCGCAAGAGCGGCGACGAGGGGCGCGGGGGACGGGAGCGCGGGCGCGCTCCCATGCCCAACGAGGCGCTGGACGGGCTGGATATCTGATTTCGACCGGGGGAGCGGGACGCCGGACGCCGGAGGGCGGGCAGGGGCGTTTTGCGCACATTTTTCTTGAATTCCGGCATGCCCGGAAGCAACGCCGTGTCACGCGCCGTCATGCACAGCGATGACGAGAGCGCGGTCAACGTGAATCGCCGCGCGCGCGGCAGCGGGAGGCATCATGAACCTTGAACTCAAAAAGGCCATTGATCAGATCAGCAAGGACAAGGGTCTCGATCGCAACATGCTTATCGATACGCTGGAAGACGCCGTGCGTACGTCTGTTCTGCGCCGTTTCAGCGAAGATATGGATGTGGAAGTATCCTACAATGACGATACCGGCGACATCGACGTGTACCAGTACAAGCTGGTGGTCGAGGACGACGACGTTGCCAACGAGGATACGCAGATCGCTCTCAGCGACGCCCGGGAGCACGATCCTTCGGTGCAGCTGGATGATGAAATGGGTTTTCGCGTCAAGGTGGAGGATCTGGGCCGTATTGCCGCCCAGTCCGCCAAGCAGGTCATCATTCAGCGCATGCGCGACGCCGAGCAGGAAATCATCTACGAGGAATACAAGGATCGCGTGGGTGAAATCGTCTCCGGCATCGTGCAGCGGCGCGACAAGGGCGGCTGGGTGGTCAATCTGGGCCGTACGGAAGCGGTGCTGCCGCGCGAGGAGCAGATTCCGCGCGAGCACTACAAGCGCAACGATCGCGTGCAGGCCCTGATTATTGAAGTGCGCAAGGAAGGACGCGGCCCGCAGGTCGTCATTTCCCGTTCGCACAGGGATTACATGGCCGCGCTCTTCCGCCGCGAAGTGCCCGAAGTGGATGACGGCGTGGTCCAGATTATGGGGGTGGCCCGCGATCCCGGCAGCCGCGCCAAGGTGGCCGTGCTGTCGCGCGAACGCGACGTGGACCCCGTGGGCGCCTGCGTCGGCGTGCGCGGTTCCCGTATCCAGAACATCGTGCAGGAGCTGCGCGGGGAGCGCATCGATATTGTGGTCTGGAGCCCGGATATTGCCACGTATGCCCGCAATGCGCTGGCCCCGGCCACGGTGTCGCGCATTGTGGTGGATGAAGCGGAAAACCTGCTGGAAGTCATCGTCCCCGACGATCAGCTGACCAACGCCATCGGCCGCAAGGGGCAGAATGTCAAGCTGGCGGCGCGTCTGCTGGGCTGGAAGGTCGATATCTTCACCGAGACCCGTTACAACGAGGCCAACGCCATCGGGCATGGGCTGGAGCAGGCGGCCAGCGTGGCGGAAGTGTCCGTGGAGGCGCTGCTGGAGGCCGGATATTCCACGCTGGACAAGCTGCGCGAGGCCGACGACGCGGAGCTGGCGGACAAGCTGGCGCTGTCGGATGCCCGCATTGCGGATTTGCGTTCGGCCATCCACTTCCTCGCTCCGGCGACGGACGGGAACGCCGCGCCGGAAGAGAAGACGGACCATGACGCCGCAGGGCCCGGGGACGACGCCGCAGGCGGGGCGGATGCCGGAAATGGCGAGGCCTAGGGCGGACGCCCTGGAAGCGTGCGACGGGCCGGTGCGCATGTGCGTCATCTGCCGGGAGCGCGCGCCCAAGGCGACGCTGACGCGCTACGTGCGCGACGCGCAAGGAAATTTACAGATAGACGAGACCCAAACACACCCGGGTAGAGGCTGGTACCTGTGTTCCAATCCTGGATGCGCGCAACGATTCGCGAAGTACAGGCCGGGTACGCGGCGCAAGGGGGAAAGTAATGCCGGAAAGTAGAATCAAACTGAAAGAACTTGCGAGCCAGATCGGCAAGGATCCCAAGGAACTTCTGCCCGCAGCGCAGAAGCTGGGCTCCTCCATCAAGTCGGTGCAGGGCTCCGTTTCCG
The DNA here is from genome assembly GCA_905215675.1 of uncultured bacterium. GTDB lineage: Bacteria > Desulfobacterota > Desulfovibrionia > Desulfovibrionales > Desulfovibrionaceae > Desulfovibrio. The sequence goes on from CAJMRA010000165.1 coordinate 2,902, forward strand.
AAGAAGAGGCGCAGCGCCTGCGCCAGCAGTTCGCCACGCCGCAGGAAGACGCCCGTTCGCAGGGCGAAGGCGTCAAGGTTCGCCGTCGCCACGCCAGGGGAGAAGACGCTCCCCGGGCCGCCGTCGTTGAAGCGCCGGAAGCTCCGGCCGCGTCCGCTCCGGCGGCGTCCGCCGCCCCGGCCCCGGCTCCCGAAGCCCCCGCCGTCGCCGAAGCGGAGCCTGCCGGGGAAAAGGCCGCGCCCGCCGAAAAGGCGACGGAAACTCCCGCCGCTTCTTCGTCCGCCGATGCCGAAGCCGGGAAGGGCGGACAGGCCGCCGCGACGGCCGGAACCGCTGAAACGCCGTCCAGACAGGCCCAGCGGCCCCGCGCCGTGGAAGCGCCCCGGGCGCGCATCATCCGTCGTCCCGACGAACAGCCCGCGGCCCGTCCTGCGGCGCGTCCGTCGGCGGCCGTGATTGTGTCGCCCGCTCCGTCGGCGGCCCCGGCGCCGTCCGGAGACGCCGCAAAGCCCGCGCCCAAACCGCAGCCCGTTTCCAAAAAGCCGGAACGTCCGGCCGTATCGCCCGTTTTTGCCGCGCTGAAGGAGCGGGACGAGGCGGCGCGCGCGGAAAAGGCCGCCGAACGTGCCGAGCGCGCCGAGCGTTCCGCCGCCAAGGCGCGCGTGCTGGCCCGGCCCGACGCCTCCGCCCGGCCCGAGGGATCTTCCGCGCCGACGCTGCCGCCGCGTACGGAAGCGGCCGCTCCGGCGTCCGGCGACGCCGCGCCGCAGGTCGCAACGCCGCAGCGCGCCCGCGTCATCGAGGCCGCGCCCGCAACGCCGCAGGTGCGCGTCATTTCCCGTCCTGCGCCCGGCAGCGCCCAGCCGCGCACCCAGCGCGAGGATCGCGGGGGCAATCGTCCCTCCGGCGGCAACCGGCCTTCCGGGGGCAACCGTTTCGGCGGCGGCCGTCCCGGCATGGATTATGCGCCCGCGCCCGCTCCGGCCGATGCCGGCGAAGGCCAGAGCAAGAAGAAGCGCAACAAGGGCCGCCGCACCGTGGATTTCCAGCAGGGCGATTTCGGCCGTCACGGCAATGACGACGATGACGCGCCGCGCATGAACCGCGGCAACAAGGGCCGCCGCAAGCCCGGCAAGCCCGCGCCCGCCGCGCAGGCGACGCAGCCCCTGAAGGCCGCCAAGCGCAAGATTCGCGTGACCGAGGCCATCCGCGTTGCGGACATGGCGCATCAGATGGGCCTCAAGGCCAACGAAATCATCAAGGTTCTGTTCGGTCTGGGCGTGATGGCGACCATCAACCAGTCGCTGGACATTGATACCGCCACCCTCGTGGCCGCCGAATTCGGCTATGAAGTGGAAAAGGCGGGCTTCTCCGAAGAAGATTATCTGACCCCGCAGGAGCCGGATCGTCCCGAGGACCTGAAGCCGCGTCCGCCGGTCGTGACCATCATGGGCCACGTCGACCACGGCAAGACCTCCCTGCTGGACGCCATCCGCAAGAGCAATGTCACCAGCGGCGAAGCGGGCGGCATCACGCAGCATATCGGCGCTTATCACGTCAAGACCAAGCGCGGGGATATCGTCTTCCTCGACACGCCCGGTCACGAGGCCTTTACGGCCATGCGCGCCCGCGGCGCGCAGGTGACGGACCTCGTCATTCTGGTTGTGGCCGCCGACGACGGCGTCATGGAGCAGACCCGCGAAGCCATCAACCACAGCCGCGCGGCGGGCGTGCCGATCATCGTGGCCGTGAACAAGATGGACAAGCCCGGGGCGGATCCCGATCGCGTGCTGCGCGAGCTGTCCGAGCTGGGGCTCCAGCCCGAAGACTGGGGCGGCGACACCATCGTGGCCCGCGTATCCGCCAAGACCCGGCAGGGACTTGACGAGCTGCTGGAAATGGTGGCCCTGCAATCCGAAATCATGGAGCTGAAGGCCAATCCCAACAAGCCCGCGCGCGGCCGCATCGTGGAAGCCAAGCTGGACAAGGGACGCGGCCCCGTGGCGACGGTGCTCATTCAGGAAGGCACCCTGCATCAGGGCGACAACTTTGTCTGCGGCCAGTTCTCCGGCCGCGCCCGCGCGCTGACCAGCGATCAGGGCAAGAAGATCAAGGAGGCCGGACCGGCCATTCCTGTGGAAGTGCAGGGCTTTGAAGGCGTGCCGGAAGCCGGCGAGGAATTCTTCGTCGTCGCCGACGAAAAGCTGGCCCGCCGCATCGCCGACGCCCGCGCCACCAAGCAGCGGGAACGCGATCTTGCCAGCGAATCCAAGGTGACGCTGGAAACCTTCCTGTCCCGTCGCGCCGACGATCAGGAGGCCCTGACCCTGAATCTGGTGCTCAAGGCCGACGTGCAGGGCAGTCTGGAAGCCATTACGGAAGCGCTCAACAAGCAGAGCACCGACAAGGTGCGCATCAATGTCGTGCACGGCGGCACCGGCGCCATTTCCGAATCCGATATTCTGCTGGCCAGCGCTTCGCAGGCCATCATCATCGGCTTCAATGTGCGTCCGACAGCCAAGATCAAGGACGTGGCCGACCGCGAAAACGTGGACATCCGCTTCTACGACATCATTTACAAGCTGGTGGACGACATCAAGAGCGCCATGGCCGGTCTGCTGGCGCCCGTGCAGCGCGAGGTCTATCTCGGTCAGGCCGAAGTCCGCAACACCTTCAGCGTGCCCAAGGTGGGTATCATTGCCGGTTCCTACGTGGCCGACGGCAAGATCGCCCGCAATGCGGGCGTGCGTCTGCTGCGCGACGGCGTGGTCGTCTACACCGGCAAGATCAGTTCCCTCAAGCGCTTCAAGGATGACGCCCGCGAAGTCGTCAAGGGCAACGAATGCGGCGTGGGTCTTGAAAACTTCAACGACATCAAGATCGGCGACGTGATCGAAGCCTTTGAAACCGTGGAAGAGGCCGCAACCCTGTAGCCGATTCCCTTTCCCGGATATGAGCGTTTCGCCTTTGCAAAAGGTGAAACGCGAGGCGGCGGCACAGCGCCGCCCGGCCCAAAGTGAGCGGAAAAACCGCGTTTTTCCGCGAAACGACAGGCCGTATGGTTTGAAA
>CAJMRA010000166.1 GCA_905215675.1 uncultured bacterium
TGCAGCGATCGAAGGGCGCGGGGTTGCCGTCGCCCAGAATGCGCCGGATGATGGCGGGAAGGCTGTCGGCGTCTTCGGGGGCGTCGTGCGGTTCATGGTGTCCGGCGGGGGGCGGCGCGTCCTGTACGGGAGCGGCATGGCGCGGGGAGTGGGGGCGCGCTTCCACGGCCTGCCGGACGTCGGGCAGGCGCAGGGGCGTGCCGTCGTTGAAGACGAGCGCCTTTTGCAGGGTGTTGCCCAGTTCGCGGACGTTGCCGGGCCAGCTGCGGGACTGGAGCCAGAGCAGGGCGGCCTGCTCGATGCCGGGGTTGGGGCGTCCCAGTTCGGCGGCGGCCCGGCGCAGCAGGGTTTCCGTGAGAATGGGCACGTCTTCCGGGCGATCGCGCAGCGGCGGCGTCCAGAGCGTGATGACCTTGAGGCGGTAGTAGAGGTCCTCGCGGAAGCGTCCCTCGGCGACGGCGCGTTCCAGATCGGCGTTGGTGGCCGCGATGATGCGCACGTCCACGGCGATGGTTTCATTGCCGCCGAGGCGCTGGATCTGTTTTTCCTGAAGCAGGCGCAGCAACTTGGCCTGAAGGGAAAGGGGAATGTCGCCTATTTCGTCCAGAAAGAGCGTTCCCCCCGCCGCCTGTTCGATGCGGCCCTCGTGACGGGTCAGCGCGCCGGTGAAGGCCCCCTTTTCATAGCCGAACAGTTCGCTTTCCAGCAGCGTGTCGGGAATGGCCACGCAGTTGATGACGGTCAGGGGGCGGTGGGAACGCAGGCTGTAGCGCCAGATGGCGCGGGCGGCCAGTTCCTTGCCCGTGCCGGATTCGCCGCGGATGAGCACCAGCGCATCCGTGGGGGCGACGCGGCCGATGGCCTTGCACAGGGCCTGCATGGCCGGACTGTCGCCGACCATGCCTTCGGCGGCCGCGGCTTCCTCGGGAGCGGGCGACGCGCCGGGAGCGGGCGCGCGCAGGCGTCGCCCGGCCTCAAGGGCGCGACTGATGAGCTGGAGGGCCTCGGGAATGTCGAACGGCTTGAGAATGTAATCGAAAGCGCCGTGTCCCATGGCGCGGATGGCGGTTTCCGTCCCGGAATAGGCCGTCATGATGATGACCGGCGGACAGTGGGGAAGGGCGCGCATGCGATCGAGCGCTTCCAGACCGCTCATCCCGGGCATGCGTACATCCATGATCACGCAGTCGGGCATGAGTTCCTGCATGGCGTGCAGGCCCTCTTCCGCGGAGGCGGCCACGCGGGCATCGTAGCCTTCCTCGCCCAGCAGGCGGGCAAAGCCGTCGCGCAGATGCGGATCGTCGTCGATAATCAGGATTACCGCAGCCATATGTCGTCATCCTTGCGGGCCGGGAGCACGGCGACGAAGCTGGCTCCCCTGCCCGGCGCGCTGTGCAGGTGCAGCCAGCCGCCGTGATCCTCGAAAATGCGGCGGGCTATGGGCAGGCCGAGGCCGGTGCCTTCCTGCTTGGTGCTCATGAAGGGCTGGAAGATGATTTCGCGCAGGTCTTCGGGAACGCCCGGCCCCGAATCCTCCACCCGGATGACCACCACATGCCCGAGAGGGGCCAGACGGCCCTTCTCCTCGATGATGCGGACGTCGCCGCCGGGGCCCGCGGCTTCGCAGGCGTTGATGACGAGATTGGCGAGCGCTTCGCGCAGCTGCTCGGGGTCGGCGTCCACCGGCGGAAGATGGTCGTCGCGCTGCCGCGCCAGCGAGACGTTGTAGGAGGACAGGCGCGGCCCCAGCAGACTGAGCGTACCGTCGATGACCCCGGAAATATCGACCCGTCGTTTCTCCAGCCGGGGGCGGCGGGAGAGTTCCAGAAAGTTGGCGATGATGCCTTCCACATGGCGCAGGGCGTCGTTGATGGCGGCCACGTCCTCTTTTTGCTTTTCGTCGAGCGCAAGGCCGCGCGTCAGCGCAAAGAGGCGCAGCTTCACGCCCGTGAGGGGATTGCGGATGGAGTGGGCCACGCCTGCGGCCAGTTTGCCCACAAGCGCCAGTTTTTCGGTATGGCGCAGGTTTTCCTGCCGTTCCTCCATGGCCAGACGGGCGCGTTCGGCCGTGTCGCGCAGGTTGCGGGCGCGGCGCATGAGCGGCGCGATGCAGGGCGGTATCCAGCAGGATGCCGGGCGGGCGTCGGCGGTGTTTTCCTCGCGTTGCAGTTCGCCCAGCAGGATGCGCAGGGGACGGAATACGCCGAACCAGAGCAGCAGGCTCAGGCCGAGGGCCAGCAGCAGTTCCAGCCAGAACAGGCCGCGCCCGGGCGCGGCCTGTTCGCCTCCGGTCAGGACGAGGCCTGCCAGCGGACAAAGCAGCAGGCCCGCGCAGCAGAGAAGAATGCCCGTTTCCGTCAGCGGCGGACGGGGGCGGCGCGGGCCTGAAGATAAACCGGGACGCAGGGGCATCAGAAGGCCGAGCCGCCGAAGACGGAGGTGGAGGACTTCTTGGCGGCGCGTCCCGCCGCGGGGCTGACCCAGGCCATGAGTTCGCGTCCCATATCCCACGCGAGGCTGCGCACGATCAGACCGGCGGGATCGCCGTGGAAGCGTTCCTTGACCTTGAACAGATAAAAGTCATGGCTCTGGCGCGGCTGCATGAGACCGCCCTGCGCCATGCTCCAGAGCAGGAGGCCGCTCTTGACGTCGTAGATTTCAATGGCCAGCGAAACGGAGCTTTCGCCGCCGTCGCCGCCGTCGATGTAGTGATTGATGTAGCCGCCCACCACGTAGGGCAGGCCGCGCTGCCGCGCCAGCGCAATGGCGCGCTTGGAGTTGTAGGGACCGGCGGCGGGTTCGTATTCCAGTTGCTGGAAGGTGCCCTGCGAAAGCCAGATGCTCCAGATTTGACGGGAAACCTGATCCGTGAACGCCGTGGGCTGGTTCATCTGCTGCACCATGCGCAGGGGGACGAAAAGGGCGCAGGGACGCGACGACGGGCGTTGCAGCGGCTTGACGTAGACGGCGGGCGCCTGCCGCCGGACGAACTGGTTGATATTGGCTTCCAGGGGCATGCTCAGATCGCCTCCGAACTCCAGATTTCGACTGGTTTCGTCCCGGCTGGCACAACCGGGCAGGGCGGCGCAGCAGGCGGCAATGGCCAGAACAAGCGAAAGTGTGCGGTGGGCGATGTTCATTGAAGCTTCTCCGTGGAAATCTGCGTTTTTTGCAAGGACGCGAGCAGTTTTTCCCGTGCCGTCAGCAGCTGACGATGCAGGGCGAGGCGACGATCGGCGGACAGGCGGCAGAATTCCGGGCTGTGCACGGTTTCCGTGAGTCGGCGCATGGCGTCGGCCAGGGTCGCCAGATGGCGGCATTCAAGCGTCGAGAGGGCCGCTGTGCTGCGCAGGGCCAGTTCCGCCAGACGCGCCAGCTCCTCCGCCTGCGCGGCAATGCCGTCCGGGTGTATGAGCGCGCCGTATGCCCTGCGTTTGCAAAATTCGCGCCATATGCCGGAAATGCGTTGCAACACCCCGTTCATGCGAACTCTCGTCCCGGAAAGGTCAGAATCCCGACAGGGCTTCCAGACTCAGGCGCAGCAGCAGAAGCAGCAGCAGGACAACGGGCAGGCAACCGGCGATGGTTTGCGCCCAGCTCAGGCGGAAAGCCGCGCGGCAGCCGATGGCGATGCTTGCCAGACACCAGATGAAGCCCGCCAGATAGCCCAGCACGGGCACGACGCAGAGCAGCATGGGCGCGGAGCTGTAGGCCAGCACCTGAAAGACGCGGGCATAGGTGGCGGAACGGCAGATGCCGAGGCGGAGCGCCAGAAAGATCAGGCCGCTCACGATATAGAGTTCCAGTACCAGCAGGAAAAGCTGTTGCAGGGCGTAAAACAGCGGGCTGCCTCCCGGCAGCAGACGGGTCGCCATCGACTGGAGCTGCGGATCGGGCGCTTCGGCCAGCATGTCGCGAAACACGCCGCCCCACAGGGTCAGGGCCGTCACGCCGATGACGCCGATTATCAGAAAGAACAGCAGCGCCCGCAACGGCGGCGCGTCGTCCCGCAGGCCCGCAAAGAAGCGCGGCGCGCCGAACATGACCCGCAGCACCGTCTGGTAGAAGCCTTCCACATAGCCGACGCCCTGAGGAGCCTCTTCCCACGGGTTGCGCAGGGAAGGCGGCGTCTCGTCCTCCTCGTCCGCCGGGGCCTTTCGCTCCTCCGCGTCCTGCCGGAGGGAGGCGTCGCGCAGGCGGCGTCCCCGTTCCGCCTCGCGCGCATAGGCGCGCGAAGCCGCCAGGCGGGGGTCTTCCTCCTCTTCGGGGCCGACGTGGCGGAGCGGTTCGCCGGATGCGGGCGTTTCCGCGCGCCCGTTTTCATCCGCGGGTGCGGCGGGCCGGGGAGGCGTTGCCGTCGCCGGAGCGGGTTCCAGCAATTGCGTGGTCCCTTCGTGGGGAAAGAGGCGAAAACGGCAGGAGCAGCGCGGGCAGGTCGCCAATATGGATTTGCCCGGCGCCACCGCCGGAAGGCGATCCGCCGGGACATCCTGACTGAATTGACAATGTGGGCAGGTGATATTCATCCCTTCCCCTTATCAGAGAGCGCTGCGCCCTGCAATCGTCGCGACGGCGGGGCAGGCGAAGAATTTCTTGAAAAAATATATAGTTTTTCAAGACTGTTGCGGACGTCCCCGTGCAAGAGCCGGTTTCCCTCCTTGACAGCGGGAAAGGCCCGGCCTAATCAGATAGGCCCGTGGGCGCGCTCGCGCCGGAAAGCGGGGGCTCGGGACGAGGAAGGGGAGCATGGCGACAGGGCGGATGGCAGTAATGGCAGCGGCTTTGCCTTTGGTGATGGCGGTATTCATGGCGCTGGCCTGGGGATCGGCGGAAGCGACGCCGGGGGATATGCTGAGCGGCATGCGACTGGCCGTCGGCGAGCTTGACGAAAGCGATCCCGCCGTGGCCGCCGCCCTGAGGGAAGCGCAGGCCGCCAGCGCGGCCCGTGCCGCGGCCGGTCCCGAAGCGTCGGCGCGCAACCTGACCCGGCAGGGCCGATCCGGCAAGCCCTCCATTGCCCTCACGTATCCCGCGTTCGGCGTCGACGCCGTGGATGAGGATATCCGGCTCTGGATCGAAAGCATTGCCGCGACCTTCGAGCGTGAGCTTGCGGCCGGTTTCGGCAGCGGCGAGGAGCTGGAACAGTACGAACTGACATGCTCCTACGACGTGTCCCGGCCTTCCGCCGACGCCGTCAGCGTGCTGTTTGAAATCTGGACCTATACCGGCGGCGCGCACGGCAATCTGGACCTTATTACGCTCAACTACAGTTTCATTACCGGCCAGCGGTTGACCCTTGTGGACATTTTCGAGGACGTGGACAAGGCGCTTGCGCTCATGTCCGCCGCCTCCCGCGAGGAGCTCATGCGCCGCCTCGGCGGCGGTGTGGGCGAACAGATGATCCTTGACGGCACGGAGCCGGACGTAAACAATTTTTCCAGCCTCAGTCTGGAGCCCGACGGCGTGCGCATTCATTTTCAGCCCTATCAGGTGGCCCCCTGGGCCGCCGGGGCGCAAAGCGTATCCATGTCTCTCGATCAGCTGGCCCCCGCCCGCCCCTTCAAGCGCCTGTGGCACAAGTGATACTCGACGCCGCCGAGCGGCGCAGCTTCCCCCCGGCCCCCCTGTTTGAAAGCCACTTTCCCGGCGCGCCGCGCGTGCCGGGCTCCTGCATTGTCGAAGCCTTCCGCCGCAGTCTCGAAGCGGCTCTCCCCGGCTGGCGCGTCCGCGAACTCCTCGGCGCGCGCTTCCGTCATTTCGTCCGCCCCGGGGAACCCCTCGTCTTTCAGCTCCACGTCTCCGCCGACCCCGACTCTTCCGTTGCCGACGCCCGCTGCCGTCTCCTGCGCGACGAGTTGCGCTGCGCCGATCTGCGCTTCCGGCTTGAGCCCATCTCCCGGAGGCTGCACTAAATCGTTCTTCTGGGGGGAAGGAAACCCCCTTGGCTAGGGGCTGTTTCT
>CAJMRA010000167.1 GCA_905215675.1 uncultured bacterium
ATGGACGGCGCGCGCGGAATGGCTCATCGCGTAGCGCTTTTTGGGGAAGACGGAGACCGAGCATACAAACACCATCTTCTATGCAACAGACCGATCTGATGTATTCGCTGCGCCACGTCGGCAAGCAGCGTCCCGGCCCCGACGGCTTTTGCCTGTCCATCCCGGCGCTGGACGTGCGCCGGGGGCAGCTGCTGGCCCTTGTGGGGCCCAGCGGCTGCGGCAAGAGCACGGCGCTGGATCTGCTGGCGGGCATCCTGCGTCCCGATATGGAAACGCCGGACGCCGTTTTCCACTTTTCTCCCGCGCCCGACATGGCGCTGGATGTGGCTGCCCTCTGGCAGGCCGGACAGGAAGAACGTCTTGCGGCCCTGCGCCTGCATCATATGGGCTACGTTCTCCAGACGGGCGGCCTGCTGCCCTTTCTGACGGCCCGGCAGAACATGCTGCTGCCGTGCCGGTGCGCCGACAATCTGGAGGAACGCGGCGAAGCCGTCGAACGTCTGGCCGCCGAACTGGGCGTGGACGCCGTCGCCGATCAGTATCCGTCCACGCTGTCCGTCGGCGAACGCCAGCGCGTCGCCATTGTGCGGGCGCTGGCGCATGCGCCCGCGGTCGTGCTTGCCGACGAACCCACGGCGGCCCTTGATCCGGCCCACTCGCGCCGCGTCATGGGACTGTTTGCCCGGCTGGCCCGGGAACAGGGCTGTACGGTCATCATGGTCAGCCATGCGCCGGATATGGCGCGGGAAGCCGGATTTACCCTGGCCCCCATCCGCGTCGAACGGGACGAACACGACGACCGCGGTCTTTCGCGTCTGTCTTTTTCCCTGGAGGAAGCCTGATATGGGCCTGCAACTCCGCGCCGCCGAACTGGCCTGCGCCGACTACCGCCGGGAAGGGCTGCTTTCCGCCTGCGCCGTGCTGGGGCTGGCGGCCGTTCTGGCCCCGCTGCTGATTCTCTACGGCGTCAAGTTCGGCGTGGTGGAAACCCTTACCGCGCGCCTGCTGCACAATCCCGCCACGCTGGAAATATCGCCGGTCGGCAGCGGCCGCTATACCGCGGATTATGTGGCCTCGCTGGGCAAACATCCCGCCGTGGCCTTTGCCCTGCCCCGCACCCGCGCCATTGCGGCCACCATCGGCCTTTCCCGCCCGGCAGGGCCCGGCGCGCTTCCGCCGCGCGTCGTCACGGTCTCCATGGAGCCCACGGCGGCGGGCGATCCGCTGCTGGCGCGCTACGGCGCGGCCGTGCCCCTGCCCGAATACGAAACCCTGTCGGAACAGTCCCGCCTGACGCGCAGCGGTATCTGCCTCAGCGCTCCCGCCGCCGAAAAACTGGGCGTGGCCCCCGGCGACGCGCTTACGGGTATTGTGGAACGCGGACGGCGCGGGGCCGTTGAAAAGGCCCGGATCAACCTGACGGTCTCCTCCGTCCTGCCGCTGGCCGCCGAACAGAAGGACGTGGCCTTTCTGCCCCTGCCGCTGCTGGAAGCGGCGGAAGATTTCCGCGACGGACGCGCCGCCGTCGCCATGAACCCCGCGGACGGCTGGACGGGAACGCCCCCGCCCCCGACGCCGCGCGTCTATGCCGGATTCCGCCTCTATGCCCGCGCGCTGGAAAACGTCCCCCATCTGCGCGACGCCTTTCGCCGACAGCATATAGAGGTCTACACGCATGCCGACGAAATCGAACAGGTCATGACGCTTTCCTCCTCGCTGGGTCTGGTTTTCAGCCTCATCAGCATCGCGGCGGCCATCGGTTTTGCCGCCTCCACGGCAAGTTCCGCGCTGGCGGGCGTCAAGCGCAAGGAGCGCGTCCTCGGGCTGCTGCGCCTCATGGGCTTTCCCATGTCGGCCCTGCTGCTCTTCCCGCTGACGCAGGCCCTGCTGACCGCCCTGGCGGGCACGGCCCTGGCCTCTGTCCTCTATCTGGCCGCCTCGCAGGCCATCAACATGCTTTTCGCGGACAGCCTCGGCCATATGGAAAGCCTGTGTCGCCTGCTGCCGCAACATTTTGCCGCGGCCCTCGGCGCGGCAACGGCGCTTTCGCTGGCGGCGGCGCTGGGTCCCGCGCTGCGCGCGGCCCATGTGGAACCTTCGGAGGTCATCCGCGATGTCTAGGGCCGCGGCACACAACGTTTTACGGCTGTCCTTCCAATCCGCCGCTTACGGTAAAAGGGACTTCCTTTCCCCCCAAACGGCCGCATCCTTCTTCTCCGGAACCAATGGAGGCGCGGAACGCGCGCCCCACAGCATGCCTCGCCGCATCATGAAACACGACAAAAAAATCTCCGTCCATACCGCAGCGCATGCCCGCCTCCTGACGGCGCTGCTCTTTCTCCTGTTCTGCCTTGGGACGGGCGCGCCCTCCGTCCATGCCGCGCTGGCCCGCAAGGATGCCGTACAGACGAGCGATCTGTACAATCCGCACCCGGCGGACGGCGATATTCTGCTTCCCATGCCGGGCGGTCTGAAAATGGCCTTCCGGCTTGCAGCCGTGCCCGCCCGCGGTCTGCTCTGGGACATGCCCCTGCGCCCCGGGCGGGACGATATCGCCAATCCCGGACGCGCCTACTATGATCGCCGCTTTTCGGCGGCCCTGTCCGCTCCCTTCACGCTGGACGATCTGCCCGAATCCTGGCGCGCCGCCGTCCCCGGGGACGGCGGAACCAGCTTTTTCTACCTCATCGCCAAATATGAAGTCAGCCGGGGACAGTGGCGCGCCGTCATGGACCCCAAATTTTCCGCCGGAAACATTACCGCCGACGACGCCCGTCCCCAGACAGGCATCTCGTGGTACGAGGCCGTCGAGTTTACCCGCCGCTATACGCAATGGCTGCTGAAAAACGCCCCCGACAGCCTGCCCCGCTTCGCCCATGACAAGCGCAATGTGGGCTTTCTGCGTCTGCCCACGGAAACAGAATGGGAATATGCCGCCCGGGGCGGCCAGAACGTGGGCAGTCAGCAGCTTTTGCAGGAGGATTTCTTTCCCTTTGCCGAATCCTGCACACTGAACGACTATGCCGTCTTCCGGCAGGGCGGCGCGTTTGTGGAGGAAGCCGCCCGCATAGGCTCCCGCAAGCCCAATCCTCTGGGATTGTACGATACGGCGGGCAATGTGGCGGAAATGTGCATGGACATGTTCCGCTTTTCCATCGGCGGCCGCCTGCACGGATCGGCCGGAGGCATCGTGCGCAAGGGCGGTTCCTATCTTTCCGACGCCGCCGCCGTCATGCCCGGACGCAGGGAGGAGACGCCCTTCTTCTTTGCCGACGGCCCGGCATCGGCGCAGGATCTGGGATTCCGCCCGGTCCTGACCGGTATCAACACACCCGGCGGCGATCGCCCGGAAGAGCTGGCCGCCGCCTGGCAGGCCGCCGGGGAACAGCCCGCCTCGCCCCTACCCGCGGCCCGCAATCCTCTGGAAGAACTGGATCGCCTTCTGGCGCTGGCCCCCAACGACGCCGTCAAGGCAAATCTGCAACAACTCCGGGCCACGCTGAAGGAAAACAATATTATCGTCGCCCGGCAAAAACAGCTGGAAGCGGAATCCCTGCTGCGCACGGGCGTCTACATGATTGAAACCATCCGCAACTATGCCAGCCGCCAGAAGGCGCTGGAGAACCAGCGCGGCAACATGGCCGCCGACGCCAAAAAGACAGAAGGAGACAGCAGGACGCGACTGCTGGAAATCATCGCGCTGGCCGATCGCGGCCTTGAACAGTTCAAGATCAGTCTCGACAAGTCCCTGACCTTCTATATCAGCAAGGTGGCCGAGACCTGCACGCTGGACGACGCCACCTTTGCCGACGCCCTGGCGCAACTGGAAAAGGATTTTGCCGGAAAGGACCCCTTCAACGAAAACATGCGCCGCAATCTGGCCATCTTCCGCGATCATGCCGAACGCTGGCGCAAGGGAACGCCGCTGGCGCGTTCCGCCGTGCAATCCCGGCTGCTGGAGCGTCGCTTCCAGTAACCGGCGTTCCCCATGATTCCCCTGAAACGCGAGGCGGCGACGCCCTTTCCCGCATTGCAAAAGCACGCGGAATGGGTAAGTCTACGGACTGTTATCCATACGCTATTTTACAGGAGCTTGCCACAATGAGCACTTCCCTTCGCATCGGCTGGATCGGCACGGGCGTCATGGGCCATTCCATGGCCTCGCATCTGCAAACGGCGGGCTATCCCCTGACGGTCTACAACCGGACCAGAAGCAAGGCCGCCGCGCTGCTGGACAAGGGCGCGCGCTGGGCCGATACGCCCCGCGCCGTCGCGGAACAGTCCGATATCGTTTTCAGCATCGTAGGCTATCCCGCCGATGTGGAAGCCGTCACCATCGGAGAAAACGGCGCGCTGCACGGTCTGGCAAAGGGCGGCATTCTCTGCGACATGACCACGTCCAGCCCGGCGCTGGCCCGCCGCATTGCCGAAGCCGCCGCCGCTGTCGGCTGCACGGCTCTGGATGCTCCCGTCACGGGCGGCGACATCGGCGCAAAAAATGCCGCCCTGTCCATTTTCGTGGGCGGCGACGAGGCCGCCTTCCAGCGCATCAAACCCTGCCTTGAGCGCATGGGACAAAAAATCCTGCACTGCGGCGGCGCGGGAACCGGCCAGCAGGGCAAGCTGGCCAATCAGATTGCCATTGCGGGCGTCATGTTCAGCGTGTGCGAATCGCTGCTCTACGCGCAGGAAGCCGGTCTGGACAAGGACGCCTGGCTTGAGCTGGTGGCCGCGGGCGCGGCGGGCAGCACCGCCATGAACACGCTCGGCCGCCGCGTCCTCAAGGGCGACTATGCGCCCGGCTTCTTCATCGAGCATTTCGTCAAGGATCTCGGCCTCTGTCTTGAGGAGTGCCGCCGCATGGGTCTCGTCCTTCCCGGCACGGAACGCGCCGAAGAGGTCTACCGTATGGCCCTCGCCCAGGGGCACGGCAGGAACGGAACACAGGATTTGATCAATATCCTTGCCGCCCAGTCCGGCAAGCAGTGGAACGCACGGTAGCGCTCCAGCTCCCTTTCCGTCCCCGCGCCGCCCGACGCCCCTCCGGCAGGGCGGCGCGTTACTCCAACGAACGACCGGACTCCGCCATGACCGAAACCGAATCCCGCCTTGTCCGTCGCTATGAGATAGAACATTACGACGGTTCGCAGCGGCAGCCGCGCACCTTTACTACCTGCGCGGAAACCACGCTGACCATCCACATCGACGGCGCGCCCTTTGTGCGCATGGCCTGTTCCGGCGAGCATATGCCGGAGCTGACCACGGGCTTTCTCTTCTCCTGCGGCGTCATCAACAGCGCGGACGATCTTGCCGGGATGACCTTTTCCTCCCGGGACGCCGCCTGCTGCGACGCTCATGTGCGCCTGACGGCCGCGCCCGCGGCCGCGCCGCTTACGCTCACCTCGGCTCTCGGCTGGAGCGTGCCGCTTCAGGATCGCGCCCTTCCCCGCCTTCCCCGTCCCGACCGGCCCTCATGGGACGCGCGGCGCATCATGCGCGCCGCCCGGACGCTGGACGAGCATTCGGAAATATTTCACCTTACGGGCGGCTGCCACAATGCCGCCCTGCTGGATCGCAACGGCCTCGTCTTCTTCTGCATGGATATCGGCCGCCACAATGCCATTGATACGCTCATCGGCTACGCCCTGCGTCATCGGCTGAACCGCCGGGATCTGATGCTCCTTTCCAGCGGCCGTATCGCCTCGGAAATCGTCCACAAGGCCCTGCGCGCGGGTTTCCCCGTTCTCGCCTCCCTGTCCCGCGCCATGGCGGCCTCCATCGATCTTGCCCGCGCCTGCGGCCTCACCCTGCTGGGCAATGTCCGCGACTCCGGCTTCGACATCTATCACGACAACGGCTGTCTCATCCTCTAGGCTCAGGACGTCTTTGTCTTGAGGGGGAAGGAACCCCTTTTGCTTGCAGCCAAAAGGGGTTCCTTCCCC
>CAJMRA010000168.1 GCA_905215675.1 uncultured bacterium
ACGGGAACGCCTTTCCTGCGGAAAGGCTGGGCCCCTTGTGCGCTAGCCAAGGGGGGTTCCTTCCCCCCAGAAAAACGATTTAGTGTTAACATGCTCTAAAGGAATAAAGAGAATGCACGAAGCCATAGCCGAAACCGCCGAAGGTCTGAGGCTGCCGCTGGTGCTGCGCGTGCGCGGCGGTCTGCATGCGCGTCCGGCGGCCAAGCTGGCGCAGGAAGCGCAGCGTTTCGCGGCCGATATCCGCATTGAAACGGAAAACGGGCAGGCCGATGCCAAGAGCATGCTGGATGTGCTTTCGCTGGCCCTGCCGCAAGATACCGAACTCACGTTGACGGCTTCCGGTCCCGATGCGCGCGCGGCGCTCGAGGGTCTGGCCGCCTATCTGGATTCGTTGCGGGATTGATCATGGCGCGCGCTCTTCTTTACGGTACGGCGGTATCGCCCGGATACGCCATCGGCAGGGTCCATCTTCTGCATGTGGCGGGCATGATTGAAAAACGGCGTATTGCTCCCCGGCAGGCCGCCAGGGAGCAGCAGCGTCTGCGGGCGGCTTCCGAGGCCGTGCGGGAAGCTCTGCGCGAAGCCATGGGCAAGGTGCCGGAGGAACTGGCGGAATATCGGGAGGTCATTGCCGCCCAGATGGAGCTGGCGCGCGATCCCAAGCTGCTGGAAAGCGCCGCAAGGAAAATCGAAAGCGATCTTATCTGCGCTTCCTGGGCGCTGGATGAAACCATCAATCAGTTGTGCGCCCTGTTCGACAAGATGGAGGACCCCTATCTGCGGGATCGGGCGCAGGATATCCGCGCCGTGGGCCTGCGTCTGCGGGAAAGCCTGCAGGGGGCGCACGCCGTCGTTGCGCCCGAGGAAGCCTGCGTGCTGATGGCGGAGGACCTGTCGCCCGCCGACGTCATGGATATGGATTTTTCCGGCGTGCAGGCGCTGGTGACGGCGCAGGGCGGCCCTACGTCGCACACGGCCATTCTGGCGCGGGGGCTGCGTATTCCGGCGCTGGTGGGGCTGCCGGATGTGCTGGCCACCGTGCATGAAGGGGATTCCGTGATCGTGGACGGCGTCGGCGGCGTTCTGCTTGCCGGGCCGGAACATGACGACCTCGCGCACTATTCCACCCTGCGCGAGGAGTATACGGCCTGGGAAACGCGCGTGCGCGCCGCCGCCCACTGGCCGGCCGATACGCGCGACGGCGTGCGCGTCAGGGTGCAGGCCAATATGGAACGTCCCGACGAGGCCGCGGAGATGCGCGAGAGCGGCGCCGACGGCGTGGGCCTGTATCGCACGGAATTTTCCTTTCTGCGCGACGTGCTGCCCGGGGAAAAGGAACTGCTGGAGGAATACGGGGCCGTTGCGCGCGGCGTCGCTCCGGCGCGGGTGGTCTTTCGCACGCTGGATGTGGGAGCCGACAAGATGATGCGCGCCCAGTCGAACGTCCGGGAGCCCAATCCGGCGCTGGGCCTGCGCGGCATTCGTTTCTGCCTGCGGCATCGGCATATTTTCCGTACCCAGCTGCGCGCCCTGATGCGCGTGGGCGTTGCGGGCAACGTGGCGCTCATGCTGCCCATGATTTCCACGCTGGACGAAGTGCTGACCGTGCGCGACATCATGCGCGACCTGCACGGGGAACTGGCGGCGCGGCGCATACCCCACGCCGAAAGCCTGCCGCTGGGCGTCATGATCGAGACGCCCGCCGCCGTGCTCATTGCCGATGCGCTGGCCCGGGAATGCGACTTTTTCAGTATCGGGACCAATGATCTTATCCATTATCTGCTGGCCATCGACCGCAACAATCATCAGGTCGCCTATCTGAATGAAGCCCTGCATCCCGCCGTGGTGCGTTCGCTCAAGCGCATCATTGACGCGGCGCACCGCGAGGGCATCTGGGTTTCCGTCTGCGGCGAACTGGCGTCCGATCCCTACGGGCTGGCCCTGCTGCTGGGAATGGGCGTGGATGCCGTTTCGGCGTCGCCGCGTTTCGTACCCGGGATGAAGCACATGCTGCGCCGCCTCGATGCGGCCACCTGCATGGACCTTGCCTACAATGTGCTGATGAGCGCGGATATTTCCGCGTCGCAGCGCATGGTGCGCGAACGGCTTCAGGAGTCGCTGGGCTCGGAACTGGCCTTCCACACCACAAGCATTCTTACCCATAGCCATGAGTAAAAAGAAACCATCTCCGTCCACCATTGCCGTCAACAGGAAGGCGCGCCATCTTTACGAGCTTTCCGATTTCATGGAAGCGGGCATCAGCCTGACCGGCCCCGAGGTCAAGAGCGTACGCGCCGGAAAGGTGAATTTCATCGACAGCTATGTGGACTTCAGGAACGGTCAGGCGCTGTTGCTGTCGCTGCATATCGCGCCCTATGCCAATGCGGGCTACGCGCCGCAGGACCCGGACAGGCCGCGCGTCCTTCTGCTGCACAAGGGGGAAATCAATCGCCTTGCGGCGCAGACGGCCCAGAAGGGGCTGACGGTGGTTCCCGTGAAGCTCTATTTCAGCCGGGGAAAGATCAAGGTGGAGATTGCTCTCGGCAGGGGGAAGAAGCTGTTTGATCATCGGGAGTCCCTCAAGCGCCGCGCCGCCGAACGCGATGCGGCGCGGGAAATGGCCTAGGCTCCGGCGGCGCGCATGACGCCGCGCGTGTTGCAGGCTCCGTTGCCGTGGCAGTGCATGCTGTTGTGCTGGGCGGCCGGTCTGCTGGGAGCGTCGTGGCCGTGTCCTTCCCTTCTGTTTCTTGTTCTGCTGCTTGCGGCGGATGATCGTTTGCGCCCTTCCGCGCCGTGGACTTCGGAATGTCTGCGGCGCGGAGGGGCGCGTTTGGTATGCTGTCTGCTGCTCTGGTGCGCGGGCTGGGGCGTGGCCTCCGTTTTGCTGCGACCTCCGTCGCCGCCGTCGTGGCTGCCCGGCGTGACGGACATGCGCGAGCCGCCGCGTTTCCGCGCCGTGCGCGTCTGCGGCACGGTGGAGGACGCGCAGGGGCTGCCGGACAACCGCCTGCGCGTGCTGCTGCGGGAGGTGCGCCCCGAGTCCGGCGAAGGTCGGCCTCTTGAGGACCTCGTCGCCTGGACATGGGAACAGCCCCTTTTCCGTCCCCTGCCGGGACAGCGCGTCTGTCTTGCCCGCTCCCTGCGTCCCGTCCGCGGTTTTGCCGATGAGGAACCGGCGTTTGATCCGCTGGAGGTCGGCGGAGAGACGCAGCCGCCGCGCGGTTTTGAACTCTGGTGGCGGGCCCGGGGCGTGGCCTGGACCCTGTGGAGCCGGGGCAATGCCGGTAATCCGCTTCCGGCGGAGGGAACGCCCTCCCTTGCGGCCCGGTGGCGGGAAGCATGGTATCAGGCGTTTCTGGCCGCGCTCCGGCTCGACGAGGTTCCGGCGGGGCAGGGCAGGGCGCTGTTGCCCGCGCTGATTTTCGGCGAACGGGAATATGTCGCTTCTTCGGTGTTCCGGCAGGTGGCCGCGGCGTCTCTGGCGCACAGTCTGGCGCTTTCCGGGCAGCATCTTGCCATTGCCGGTCTACTCGGCGCGCTGGCGGTCCGGCTTGCCGCTCTGGCCTGTCCCGCCTGCTGTCTGCGTCGTCCCTTTCGCGTCTGGGTGCTGATCTGTTCGTTGCCCTTCGCGCTCGCCTATCTCTGGATCGGCAATGCGCCGCCTTCGCTCGTCCGCGCCGCCTGCATGCTGCTGGTCGTCAGTCTGGCCATGAGTTTCCGGCGCGAAGAGGAGCGCTCCTTTCTCTGGGCCGCGCTGGCGCCCCGCAGCGGCTGGGATGCCCTGTGTCTGGCCGTGCTCGGCATGACCGTCGTTTCTCCGTTGAGCGTCTATGACACGGGGCTGCAATTGTCGGTCCTCTGCGTGGGGGCCCTGTGCGCCCTGCCGCCGCTGCTTGCCCGGATAGTGCCGCCTCCCGCCGGAGAGGCGCGGCGGACGGGCCGCGATCGTCTGCGCGCCCTCCTGCGGGCCGCCGTCGGGATTCTTGTCGTATCGCTGGCCTTGCAGATTGCCTTGCTGCCGCTGAATGTCCTGTTGTTTGCGTCGCCGGGACACTGGTTCTGGCTCAATGTGCTCTGGTTGCCCGTACTGGGATGCGTCGTCATGCCTCTGGCCTTTTTGGGGCTGCTGTGCGCCGTGTGCGGATGGCAGTTCGCGGCGGAACAGGCCCTGGCGCTGGCGGCCGTACCCTGCGACGCGCTGCTGGAACTGTTGCAGGGACTGGCGGATGCCGGTCTGCTGGAGTCTCCGGCGCTGTTGCGACCTCACTGGACGGCCCTGATGGCGATTCCGCTGCTCTTTCTTGTGGGCATGATCGCCGTGGGGCGGGAGCGTCTGCCGGGAGCCGCGCGGCGTCTGGCCGTCGCGGCCGTGCTGCTGTTGTGCGCGGGGCCGTGGATGCGCTTCCGGGATGCATGCGAGGCCCTGCGGCGTGAGGAAGTGCGGCTGGATGTGCTGGACGTGGGGCAGGGGCAGGCCGTTCTGCTGACCCTGCCCCACGGTGAACGCTGGCTCATTGACGGCGGCGGCAGTCTTTCTCCACGCTTTGATCCCGGAGAGGCGCTCGTGCTGCCCGCCATTGCCGCCAACAGGAAGCCGGAGCTGGCGGCCGTGATCAACAGTCACCCCGATCTCGATCATGCGGGCGGTCTGCCTGTTCTGCTGGCGCGCGTTCCGCCGTCCGTCCTGCTGCACAACGGCCGGGAAGGGCGGAAGAGCGTCGGCGAACGCTGGCGGCAGGCCCGCGAACCGTGGGAGCGGACGGGCCGGGCGCGCGTCCTGTCCGCCGGAGACGTGCTGACGCTGGGCGACGCCGCGCTGGGTTTGCGGCTGGAAGTGCTCTGGCCGCCGAAGGACACGGCGGGCCTGTCCCCCAACGACGCCTCGTTGATCCTGCGTCTGACGCGCCGGGGGCAGGGACTGGCGCTGCTGCCCGGCGATGCGGAAAAACCCGCTTTACGGGAAGTGTTGCGCAGCGGGCGGGACCTGTCCGCGGAGGTGCTGCTTCTGCCGCATCACGGTTCGTCCGGGAGTTTTCTGGCGGGACTGTACCGGGCCGTGCGGCCGCGTCTGGTTCTGGCCTCCTGCGGTTTCGGCAATCGCTACGGCTACCCGGCGCGCGGTATCCGGCGCTGGTTTGCCGAGCGGCGCGTTCCGCTGCTGGACACGGCCCGCTGGGGACGCTTGCAGGTTCTGTGGCAGGCGGATGAGGCCGCGCGTATCCGCAGCGCTCGTCCGGGACCACATGACGGGCGGCTCCCGCCGCCGTAGCCGCAGCGTTGCGGGGGTGATTCAGGGGGAGGGGGGAACATTATTCGCAGTCTGTTTGGGGGGAAGGGAACCCCCTCAGCTGGCGCGTGAGGGGGTTCCCTTCCCCCCAGGCCCCCCATCCCTCCCCCAGCGCGCTTTATTCAGGTGGATGACGGGGAACGGGGACGCGCGGGACAAGGCCTGCATCGCCGTCCCCCGGTGGCGCGGCAGGGATACGGAAGCCGCCGGGCATCGTCATTTTCATGGGCTGGAGCGTTTTTTCCGCGAAACGACAGGCCGTATGGTTTGAAACGCGCAGCGTTTCAACCGGAGATTTCTCTAATATATTGTATTTGATTGTAAAAAATGCTGCGAGAGAAAAAATGCCTTTTTTCGGAAAAACCTTGTTGACACCGGAGGGCAAAATCTGTAGAACTCATCTTCGTTGAGCGGGAGTAACTCAGTGGTAGAGTGCAACCTTGCCAAGGTTGAAGTCGCGGGTTCAAATCCCGTCTCCCGCTCCACCAGATGATGGCGGCATAGCCAAGTGGTAAGGCAGAGGTCTGCAAAACCTCCATCTCCAGTTCAAATCTGGATGCCGCCTCCAATAAAAAACAGGACTCACTCTGCGGGAGTAACTCAGTGGTAGAGTGCAACCTTGCCAAGGTTGAAGTCGCGGGTTC
>CAJMRA010000169.1 GCA_905215675.1 uncultured bacterium
GCATGCCTGCGTAATCGGGGGACGATGGCGCGGTGGGATGCGTTCGGGGCCGGGACGGAGGCGAGTGATCCAACAAGCGATTTTTGAAGGGAGAGGGGGAGTTTGAGGGGGAGAGGGAAACTTTTTTTCGCAAGAAAAAGTTTCCCTCTCCCCCTCAATCCCTTTCAACACCTCTGACCGCTTCTAAAATCCTTCTTCCAGCGGCGGCCAGACGAGCCAGTCGTCGTCGGGGGAGCGCCGGGCGCGGGGGGTATCGGAGGGGGCCAGAAATACCTGGCGGTTTTCGACACGGATGCGGCCCTGTGCCAGCCACTGGACGGCCTGCGGGTAGATGCGGTGTTCCAGCGGGTGGATACGGTTCATGAGAGCGTCTTCGGATTCTCCGGCATTGACGGGGACGGCGGCCTGAATGATGACGGGGCCGCTGTCCATGATTTCCTCGACGAAGTGGACCGTGCAGCCCGTGAGCTTGACGCCGTAGGCCAGCGCGTCCGCGCCGCCGTGGACGCCGGGGAAACTGGGCAGGATGGCGGGGTGGATATTGATGATTTTTCCGGCGAAGGCGGAGAGGAAGACGCGGGAAAGCAGACGCATATAGCCCGCCAGCACGACGTATTCCGCGCCGGACTGCTGGATGGCCGCGACCATTTCGGCATCGAAGGCTTCGCGGCTTTCAAAGGTCTTGTGATCGAGTGCCAGATGCGGGATTCCGGCGGCGCGCGCCCGGTCGAAAACCCGTGCGCCCGGCCTGTTTCCGGCGATGAGGCGAATGTCCACGTCCAGAAGTCCGGCGGCGGCCTTGTCGATCATGGCCTGGGCATTGGTACCGCTGCCGGAAGCAAGAATGGCGATGTTCAGGGGCATGTGTTCTCCGTCGAGGGCTGGAGGGGGAGTGAGGAGAAAGCGGCCTGCCGGGAATACGGGCCGGTTGTTTTTCCCGGGCGACGATGACGGAACAGGCGCGCCGCGGCGTTTCTGGAAAGGGGGCCGGAGGACGCGTGGGGGAGAGGGGGGCTCTCCCCCGCGGCGGTTCCGGGAGCCTTTTTCAAAGGCAAAACGCTCTGGAACGTTTTGCCTTTGAAAAAGGTGAAAATGCGAGGCGGCAACACAGCGCCGCCCGGCCCGAAGTGAGCGGAAAAACCGCGTTTTTTCCGCGAAACGACAGACCGTATGGTTTGAAACGCGCAGCGTTTCAAACTGAAAGTGCTCTAGGAATGCTGCGACCGGTTGCCGAGGGCGTCGGCAACCGCGGCCACAAGGGCCGGGATGGTGAATTCCGCCGGTTGAATGTGGCAGGGGAGGCCGCGCTTGGCGAGCGTGGCGGCGGTAACGGGCCCGATGGCGGCGATGCGCGCGCCGGAGGTCGCCAGCGTTTCGGCGGGGAAGACGGACAGGAAGTTCTCCACGGTGGAGGAGGAACCGAAGGTCACGCAGTCGATGGTCCGGTCGCGCAGACCGGCCAGCACTTCGTCCTTGTCGGCGGCGGCAGGCACGGTTTCATAGACGGGGATGACGTCCACGACGGCCCCGGCCTTGCGGAGTTCATCGGGCAGGACCTCGCGAGCCTTGGCGGCTCTGGGAAGCAGCATGCGCATGCCCTCGACGGGGCCCTGCGCCTGCAAACCGGCGACCACGCCTTCGGCCATGTACTTGTCGGGAATCAGATCGGGCGCGATGCCGCGGATGCGCAGGGCTTCCGCCGTGGCCGGGCCGATGGCGGCGACCTTGCAGGAGCCCAGGGCGCGGGCATCTCGTCCGGCGTGTTCCAGACGTTGCCAGAAGTACTTGACGCCGTTGACGGAGGTGAAAATCAGCCATTGATAGCTGCCGAGGGCGGCAATGGCCGTATCCAGGGGCGTGTAATCATCCAGGGGCCTGATTTCGATGGTGGGGCACTGGATGACGCGCGCGCCGAGTTCCGTCAGGCTGGCGGCAAGGCCGCTGGCCTGTTCCCGCGCGCGGGTGACGACGACGGTTTTGCCGTACAGGGGGCGTTGTTCAAACCAGCCGAGCGTATCCCGCAGGGCGCAGACCTTGCCCACGACGATGACGGACGGATTGGTGAATCCGGCATCGACGGCGGCTTGCGGCAGCTGTCCCAGCGGCGCGACGAGGCTGCGCTGGAAGGGCGTGGTGCCGCGGTAGACGAGCGCGGCGGGCGTGGCGGGGTCCATGCCCGCGTCGATGAGGCTGCGGGCGATGTCGGGCAGATTTTTCATGCCCATGACGAAAACCAGCGTGGACGCGCTGGCGGCCAGCGCCTTCCAGTTATGGACGGAGCCGGGCTTGTCGGGGTTTTCGTGGCCGGTAATGATGGTTACGGAAGAGGCGTAATCGCGATGCGTGAGGGGGATGCCCGCATAGGCGGGCGCGGCGATGGTGGAGCTGATGCCGGGCACTTCCTCGAAGGGCACGCCTGCGGCGCGCAGTTCCTCGGCCTCTTCGCCGCCGCGTCCGAAGATATAGGGATCGCCGCCCTTGAGACGGGCCACGATCTTGCCTTCCCTGGCCTTGCGGATCAGCAGGGCGTTGATTTCCCCCTGGGGCAGGGCGTGATTGCCCGCCACCTTGCCCACGTAGATGCGTTCGGCGTCGGGGCGGGCATGGGCGAGCAGGGCGTCGTTGGCAAGGGCGTCATACACGACCACATCGGCGGATGCCAGCGCGTCGCGTCCCTTGAGGGTCAGCAGGCCCGCGTCGCCGGGGCCCGCGCCGATAAGATACACTTTCATTTACACGCCTCCTCGGGCCAGTTCCAGCAGGGTTCGCGCGCCGAAGGCCGTGCCGCCGACGACGGTCAGGGGACCGGCCTTGGAGGCCCAGTCCACACCGGCGATGTCCAGATGGGCCCAGCGCACGCCGTCCTGAATGAAGTGCTGAAGGAACAGGGCGGCGTGGATGGCCCCGCCTTCACGGGGGCCGACGTGGCAGATGTCGGCCACTTCGCTTTTCAGATTTTCCTTGTAGCCTTTCCAGAGCGGCAGGGGCCAGAGGGCTTCCCCGCCGAGGGTGGCGGAGGCTTGCAGGCGCTCGCGTAGGGCGTCGTCGTCGCAGAACAGACCGGCCACTTCCGAGCCGAGGGCCACGGCGCAGGCGCCGGTCAGCGTGGCGATGTCCACGATGGCGGCGGGCGTCCACTGCTTTTGCGCGTAGGCCAGGGCGTCGCACAGGGCGAGGCGGCCTTCGGCGTCGGTATTCTGGATTTCCACGCTGTCGCCGTTGGCGGCGGTGACCACGTCGCCGGGGCGCGTGGCGCGGCCGTCCGGCATGTTGTCGGCGCAGGTCATGATGCCGATGATGCGGCGGGGCGTCTGTTCCTCGGCGACGGCGGCCAGAACGGAAAGCACGATGGCCGCGCCCGTCATGTCGCATTTCATGGCGTGCATGTTGGCGGCGGGCTTGAGGCTGATGCCGCCGCTGTCGAAGGTGATGCCCTTGCCCACCAGAATCAGGGGCTTTTCCTGTTCATGACCGGCGGGCGCGTGTTCCAGTACCACGAGGCGCGGCGGACGGGCGGAGCCCTGTCCCACGGCGAGCAGGCAGTTCATGCCCTGTTCGCGCAGGTCTTCCTCTTCCAGAACCGTGCAGGCAAGTCCGCGTTCGGCGGCCAGCGTCCGGGCCTTGTCGGCCAGATCGGCGGGGCTGAGCAGATTGGCGGGCGTATTGGCCAGCGTACGGGCGAGGGCGACGGCCTGGGCGGCGCGTTCGCCGCGTCGCGCGGCGGCCTGTCCGCCGTCCGGCACAAAGTCGCCTTCAAAACCGACGGCCAGCCATTCGGGGTCCTTGTTTTCTTCCGGGTCCGGCTTTTTCAGGGAGCGGAAGCGATAGAGGCCCAGCAGGGAGGCGTAGACCGCCTCTTCCACAAGGCGTTCCCTGCCGCCGGGCAGGGTCGCCAGCATGGGCTCGGGAATGAGGACGCTTTCGAGGCCCGCGGCCCGGCAGCGGCGCAGGGCCGCGCCGAGCGCCTTGCGCACGGCGTTGACGTCGACGTCTTCCCGCGGGCCGAGGCCCACGGCCAGCACGCGGGGGATATCAAGTTCGGGATGTCCGTGCAGCATGGTCAGTTCGTCCCGGACGCCGCGGGCGTCGCGCAGGGCCGGGGCGATGGCGAGCCAGGGCGCGGCGGCGTCCACGCAGGGGGCGACGTCGGGCAGGCGTTCGCCCTTGCAGAACAAGACCACCATGACGTCGGCCTTCCACCGGGAAGGGCCGTTGCATTGAAAACGTATATCCATGGAGTTCTCCTGTCTGAGAGAAAATGCTCGTGAGAAGTGCAATATACGCAAGGCGTCCTTCTTTGCCAAGGCGGGCCGTGCCGGGAGGGCGCGGGGCGCGGGGCGGGAGCGGGGGAGACGGGCGGGCGGGAGTTGTCTTTGGTTCTCTTTTTGCATAAAGAGGAGCGCTGGCCAGAGAGTCATTTTCCCGTCATCAAGGTTCGCCATGCTGATTTATATTCATGTTCCCTTCTGTCGTATCCGGTGCACGTACTGCGCCTTTCATTCCACGGCCCTTGGTCGCGGCATCAATCCGCGCACATCCGAGCGCCTGCAGGCCTATGCCGATACGCTGCTGATGGAGCTGGCCCACTGGGGGGATCGGTTCGGCAAGACGCCGGTGGAATCGGTCTTTTTCGGCGGCGGTACGCCGAGTCTGCTGTCTCCATCCTTCATCCATGCGGTGCTGGATCGTATCGGGCGGTATTTTTCCCTGCATCCCAAGGCGGAAATAACGCTGGAAGCCAATCCCGAGTCCCTGCGCACGCAGCAGGATGCGGCGGATTTTCTGGCCGCCGGGATCAATCGTCTGTCCATCGGGCTGCAAAGTCTGGACGACGCCGCGCTGCGCATGCTGGGGCGCGCGCACAAGGCGTCGGACAGCCTGCATACGGTGTTCAACGCCCGCGAGGCGGGCTGTTCCAATATCAGCGTGGATCTGATGTGGGGCCTTCCCGGGCAGAGCATGCGCCAGTGGTTGCAGACGCTCAAGGACATCTGCCGCATAGGGCCGGATCATATTTCCGCCTACGGCCTGACGCTGGAACCGGGAACGCCGCTGGAGCTGGAGTGTTCCGAGGGGCGGCTTGCCCTGCCGCCGGAGCGGGATCAGAACCTGATGTACATGGAAGGATCGGCCCTGCTGGAGTCGCAGGGCTACCTGCATTATGAAATTTCCAATTATGCGCGCATGGGCTTTCAGTGCCGTCACAATCTGGGCTACTGGGAGGGGCGGGACTATATCGGTCTCGGGCCTTCGGCGACCTCGACCATGCTGCATACCCGCTGGACCAATCCCGCGAGTCAGCGGGCATGGGACGCGCAGGTGCGCGGCGGCACGCTGGGACAGGACCCGGAAGTGCTGACGCCCCGCGTCCGCGTGCTGGAGCTGATTATGCTGCGGCTGCGCACGTCGCGCGGGTTGCGGCTCAAGGCGTACAAGATGCTGACCGGGCGGGATTTCGTCAAGGATAATCAGCGCATGATTCAGGCCCTGCACGACAACGGGCTTGTGCGCATGCGCGACGGCTATCTGCGTCTGACGCGCAAGGGCATGCTGGTTTCCAATGCCATCCTGCGCAATCTGTTCGAGAATACCGACAAGATGCTGGCCCAGCCGCAGACAAAACCGCTGACCATGCCGTCGGCCTCGGACTTTGACGAGGAGGAGCTGGCCGATCTGGACCGCACGCTGGTGCGGGCCGCAGTTTTTCCGAGCGCGTAGCGGACTTGTCCGTCGCGTCGCTGGTGTTCCGGGTGCGGGGAGGCCCCGGAGCATGAACGGAACACGCCGCCTTTTCCGCAGGGGAAAGGCGGCGTGCTGCGTTCGGAAAGGGGGAGCGAAGCGGCATGATTTGAAACGCGCAGCGTTTCAAACTGAAATTGCTCCAGAGCGTTTCACCTTTGAAAAAGGTGAAAACGCGA
>CAJMRA010000170.1 GCA_905215675.1 uncultured bacterium
AACCCTTTTCCAAAAGGGTTTCCCTCTCCCCCTCGACCCATCCCCACACCCCTCATCATGAAAAAAAAGCATTTCAGACATAAAAAGCAGTCTTTTTCCGCAGACGGGCCTGCGCTGCGCGGGCGCTATACGGCGTTGCGCAACGGGGGCGGAGGTTTTGTGACGCCGCTGGATGCGCAGGGGCGCGTCTGCGGCGAGGATGTTTTCATTCCCGCGCATGCGAGCGGCGGCGCGTGGCATCAGGATATTGTCTCGGTGCAGTGCGCCGCCGGGCGGCGTCGTCCGGGCCTGCGGCAGGAAGGGCGCGTGGTGGGCATCGAGGCGCGGGGCCTGACGGAGATTCCCGCGCACATGGCCCGGCGTCGGGGGGGCTGGCTGGAGTGCGTGCCCGCCGACGGACGACTGGATTTTCGCCTGCGGGTTCCCGTGCCGGACGGCGAGGATGTGCCGCATACGGGCGATCTGCTGGTGATTGCGCCGGAACGCGCGCTTGACGACGGGCTTTGGCTGGGACGTCTGACGGCGCGCATGGGCCGGGAAGACGATGTGCGCGTGCAGGAAGAACTGGTCAAGTGCAATCACGAGACGCCGCGGGAATTTCCGCCGCGCGTGCTGGCCGAGGCCGGGGCGCTGCCCGGAGAACCGGGGCCGGAGGACTGGCGCGGCCGTGAGGACCTGCGCGCGGCCGTGCTGGTGACCATCGACGGCGAGGATGCCCGGGATTTCGACGACGCCGTGGAAGTGACGCCGGAGCCGGACGGCTGGCGGCTGCGCGTGGCCATTGCCGACGTAAGCCACTATGTGCGGCCCCGGACGGCGCTGGACGACGAGGCAAGGGAGCGGGGCAATTCGTGGTATTTTCCCACGTCCGTGGAACCCATGCTGCCGTTCGCCCTGTCCAACGGCCTGTGCAGCCTTGTACCGGGACGGCCGCGCCTTGCCATGCTGGCGGAGGTGCATTTCGACAGGCAGGGACGCCCCGGAGAAACGCGCTTTGCGCCGGTGGTGATGTGTTCCGCGGCGCGCCTGACCTATACGCAGGTCCGGGCCTGCGTGCTGGACAGGGACGCGGCGGCCCGCGCGGCGCTGGCGGCGACGGCGCGCGGCGACGAGGTGCTGTGCATGCTGGACGACGCCCTTGCCCTGTTCCGGGTATTGCGACGGGCGCGGCTGGAGCGGGGCGCGCTGGATTTCGACGTGCCGGAACCCGCCTATGAGGTGGACGGGGAAGGGCGGCTGTTGTCTGTGCGCTGTCGGGAGCGGCATGACGCGCACCGGCTGATTGAGGAATTCATGATTGCCGCCAACGAGGCCGTGGCGCGTCGGCTGGGGCGCTGCCGGTTGTCGGCGGACGGACGCATTGTGACGCCTCCGGCGACAGGGGACGGGGCCACGCCCCGGCCGCCGCGCGAGGAAGCCGCGCCCTTTCTGTACCGCGTGCATCCCCAGCCCGACGCCGAACGGCTGGAAAGCCTCTTTGATACGCTGCGCGCCACGGCGCTGGAAGCAGCGCCTTCGGGAAACGCGGCCGCCGATGCCGGGGGACTGCGTGCGGCGCTGGCGCGGGCGCGGGGAACGGAACAGGAATTTCTGGTCAATCGCCTCTGTTTGCGGGCCATGCCGCAGGCCCGTTACCAGACACGCAACGAGGGACACTTCGGGCTTGCCTCGGAGGCCTACTGTCATTTTACGTCGCCCATTCGCCGCTATGCGGATTTGACGGTGCATCGCGTGCTGAAATGCGCGTTGGGCATGGATGCGGGGCCGCTGCCCGCCGGGCAGCGGCTGGAGCGGGTGGCGGACGGGCTCAACCGGCGCGAGCGCGCGGCCATGGATGCGGAACGGGAAATGGCGCGCCGCATGGCCTGTCTGGCCCTGCGGGGCCGGGAAGGCGAGGTCTTTCACGGCGTCATATCCGGCCTGATGGAATTCGGGCTGTTCGTTGAATTGCGCGATATGCCGGTGGAAGGCATGATCCGGGTGGAGGACCTCGGCCCGGACTGGTACGAGTACGACGCCCGCCGTCAGACCCTGAGCGCCATGCACGGCGGCGGTCTCTGGCGACTGGGGCAGGCGCTGGACGTGCGTCTGCTGGAGGTGCGCCCCGGGCGGCTGGAAATTCGCCTTGTGCCTGCCGACGCCGGAGAGGAGGGCGAGACCCGGCCCCGGCGGCGCGGCCGTCGTCCCTGTCGCCGTGAAGAACGGCCCGGAGGGCGTCCCGCTTTTCGGGAGCGGCGGCGCGGCGGGACGCGCGATGACGATAAACGCGCCCGCAGGGCGGAAGAAAAGGCCGGGCGCGCCCTGCGGGGCCGCCGACGCGGCGGGGGGCGCTGATGGGATTTCTCGGGCATCGCCAGAGTATGGGCGCGGCGGCGCTGCTGCTGGTGGTCAGTACCATTCTTTCCCGGTTCATGGGACTGATCCGCGACAAGGTCATTTCGTGGCAGTTCGGCGCGGGCGGCGAAGCGGACATGTATTTTGCCGCCTTTGTGGTCCCGGACATCATCAATCATCTGCTGGCGGGCGGCTTCATGTCCATTACGGCCATTCCGCTGCTGGCCCGGCGCTTTGCCGAGGATGAGGAAGATGCCTGGCGGCTGTTTTCCGCCATGTTCCGCTGGATGCTGCTGGGATCGCTGCTGCTGACCGTCGGGGCCATGCTGCTGGCGGAGCCGCTGGCCGCCGTGGTCGCGCCCGGCTTTGATGCCGCGCAGCGGGAGCGGCTGGCCTTTTTCATGCGTCTGGTGCTGCCCGCGCAGGTTTTCTTTCTGTGCGGGGCCGTGGTGACGGCGCTGTTGTATCTGCGGCGTCAGTTCAGCGTGCCCGCGCTTTCGCCGCTCATTTACAACGGCTGCATCATTCTGGGCGGTCTGCTGACGCCGCTGGTCTGGCCGGGGGCGGGCATGGCCGGGTATTGCGTCGGCGTTACCGTGGGCGCGGCGCTCGGCGCGTTCTGCCTGCCGCTGCTGGTGGCTTCCCGGGGCGGTATCCGCTGGCGCGCCGTATGGCGTCATCCGCTGCTGCGCGTCTTTCTGCTGACCACGCTGCCGCTCATGCTCGGCCAGACCGTCGTGTATCTGGACGAGCAGTTTTACCGCATTTTCGGCAGCATGGCGGGCGAGGGGGCGGTAAGCCTGCTCAATTATTCCAAGCGGATCACGCAGGTGCCCATAGGGCTTATGGGACAGGCCGCCGCCGTGGCCTCCTATCCCTTCCTTGTTTCCCTGCTGGCGCAAAAGGACGAGGCGGGATTCTCCGCCACGCTCAACACGGCGCTGAAAACCAGCGTCGGCCTGATTATTCCCTGTGCGGGCTGGATGCTGGTCGCCGCCCTGCCCATCATGAGCGCCATCTTTCAGGGCGGGCGCTTCGGCCCGGAAGAAAGCCTTGCCGCCGCGCCGCTGCTGCGGCTCATGCTGGCGTTCACGCCCTGCTGGATATGTTACATGGTGCTGGTGCGCGGCTATTACGCGCACGGCGACACGCTGACGCCCGCCGTCACCGGCACGGCGCTGACGCTCTGTTGCCTGCCGTTCTATTTCTGGTGGGCCGTTCCGCGCGGGCCGTGGGCCATTGCGCTTGTTTCCGGCCTCAGCGTGGCCGCCTATGTTCTCTGGCTGATTGTCATCTGGATACGGCGTCACGGAGCCGCCGTCTTTGCCGGACTGCCGACGCTGCTTGTCCGCGTGCTGGTCTGTACCCTGCCCGCCGCGGCGCTGGCCGCCTTCTGCCAGTCCCTTGTCCTGCCCCGGGCGGCTGCTCTGCCTCCCTTCCTTGCCGCCTGTCTGGCCGCCGCCGCCGGGGGGCTGGCCTTTGCGGCCTGCTTCCTGCCCCTTGCCTGCCTGCTTGCGCCGTCGCTTCTTGCGCCCCTGCTGCGCCGCCTGCGGCGGCGGTAGACGTGTTATTTTTGAAGCGATGGGGGGAAGGGACCCCCCATCCCTCCCCCAGCGCGCCTTGTTCAGGAGGATGACGGGGAACGGGGATGCAAACGACGTTCCGCAAATACACGTCTCCCGGTTATGCGGGAAAAAGAGTATCCGGCAAAGCGCCGTTGTGCCGCAATACGGCGCAACGGCGCTTTGCCGGATACGGGACAAGGCGTGTTTGCCCGGCCCGAAGTGAGCGGAAAACCGCGTTTTTTCCGCGAAACGACAGGCCGTATGGTTTGAAATGCGAAGCGTTTCAAACTAAAGATGCTCTGGGGCCTGTTAACACTACCATTTCTATTTATTCAAAATAAATAGAAAATAGAGGCGACACGTAACCTTTGAAAAGTATTTGCCGCATGGCCTGTGTCTCCTCTGAAAAAGCGTGTTGGGGGAAGGATGGGGGGGCCTGGGGGGAAGAATTACGGGAACGCCTTTCCTGCGGAAAGGCTGGGCCCCTTGTGCGCTAGCCAAGGGGGTTTCCTTCCCCCCAGAAGAACGCTCTAGCGTTGACACGCTCTAGCCGATGAGCTGCATGGTCATTTGCGGCATGGAATTGGCCTGTGAGAGCATGGCGACGGCGGACTGGGTAAGTACCTGATTGCGGACAAAGTCGGTCATCTCGGTGGCGATATTGGCGTCGCGGATGCGGGATTCGGAATTTTGCAGATTTTCCGCCTGAATGGTGAGATTTGTCACGGTATTTTCAAGGCGGTTCTGCATGGCGCCGAGGTAGCTGCGGATTTCGGCGTGCCGGGCCTGCGCGTCGCCGATGCGGTTGAGGGTGGTCTGGGCGCGTTCCTGTGTCTGTACGTTGACGCCTGCCAGACCGAGCCCCGCCAGCGTGGCGTCGGACCCGCGGATGACGTAGTAGTCCTCGGCGGAATCATTGCTGGGGCCGAAGTGGATCAGCACGCCCCCCGGTTCGGCGGCCTGCTGTTGCTGTTCGCCCTCCGTAATGGTGAAGGAGTCAAAACTGGTGGCATAGCCGAAGGCTGTTGTGTTGCCGATGACGAGCTGTCCCGGGCCGCCGAGGACGGCATCGGCGATGCTGCCTATATCCGCGCCGTTAAGGATGACGTGCAGGGCCTTGTCCTCCTCTATGCGGACTTCCAGCGAATTGGTCCCGCCGTCGCTGACGGCGCCGACGGCGCTGCCGACGCTCTGTCCGTTGAGCGAGACTTCCAGTTCGCCGGTGGTGTAGGCGACGGCGGTCAGACCGCCGAAGCTGAACAGCTCCGTCTGCGCGCCCGCGCCTGTTCCCGCCGCCCGAATGGTGCTGAATGTGAGGGCAAAGCCCAGACCCGGATTGCCGGAGAGATCCAGAGTGACGGAGGCGTTGCCTATGAAACCTTCCTGCGTTTCCATGCGGCCGCCGTTGAAGGAGACCAGACCGTTGGTCGCAAGCGTATGCCCGTTGCCGGAGGCGTCGCTTGCATCGTTGAAGTCCCACCGGGCCGTGGTCGTGGTGACGACGGGGCCGGTTGCGCCGCCGCCCGTACCGCCGGACAGGGAGCCGTCCAGCAGCTTGATACCGTTGAAGTCCGTGGCGCGGGCAATGCGGGTGATTTCCGAGCCCATGGCCTGAAATTCGCTGTCGATCATCAGCCGCTGCACGGAATCGTAGGTGCCGGTGGACGCCTGTTCGGCAAGCTCCTTCATGCGGGTCAGCTTTTCGTCGATGACGCCCAGCGCACCGTCGGCGGTCTGGATCATGGAAATGGCGTCGTTGGCGTTGCGCACGCCCTGATTGAGGGCGGCGATATCGGCGCGCATGAGTTCGGAAACGGCCAGACCGGCGGCGTCGTCGGCCGCATGATTGATGCGCATGCCCGAAGACAGCCGTTCGGTGGAGGTCGCCAGCCGGGCGTAATGGCCGGTCAGGGTATCGGCGACCTTGCGCGCCATGCCGTTATGATTGATATACATACCTTTCCTTTGTGTGCGGCATGCCGGGCTGAGGGGTGGGGGGGATGTCTGCGGAAAGGA
>CAJMRA010000171.1 GCA_905215675.1 uncultured bacterium
TTCAGAGGGGGCACAGGCCGGGCGGCAAGTCCTTTTCAAAGGTTATGTGTCGCCTGCATTTTCTATTTATCTGAACTAAGCGGGAGGACGACTGAACGGAATCCGGCAGTCCGTCAGGAATCCTCTTCCCGCGTATCGGTCTCCAGCCCCAGCAACAGGCGGAGGGGGTCTTCCAGCCTGATTTTCCTGCCGTGCAGACTGACGAGGCCTTCATCCCGCAGCAGGCGCAGCGCGGCGCTCACGCTGGGCTGGGTGGAACCGATCATGGCCGCCATGCGCTCCTGCGAAAGCGAATGCGGCAGGGCGCAGGGGCGGGACCAGGCCTCGGCGTTTTCCAGCCCGTCGTATGCCAGCGCAATGAGCAGACGGCAAAGGCGATGGCGCACGTCGCCGCTCTGGCCGCGAAGGCAGCTCCCCATATACCGCAGCCGACGTCCGAGAATGGTAATGACGCGCCGCGCAAGCCGGTAATTGCCGGCCAGCAGTTCCTCAAAGGGATCATGCGCCAGCGCATGGATGACGCAGGGACTCAGGGCCTGCGCATTGGCCGTGCGCGTCGAGGCTGTCAGGACCTCGGAAAGGCCGAACACCTCTCCCGCCGTCCGCAGGAAAAAGACGGTTTCCTTGCCGGCATCGGTGGCGCCGAAGATCTGGACAAGGCCGGATTGCAGATAATAGCAGCAGTCTCCGGCCTCTCCCTCAAAAAAAATGATATCGCCCTTGCGGACTTCGAGCCGCCGGGCGCGCGCCATGAACAGGGTTTCCAGCTCCGGCAGATCGGTAAAAAAGGCTTCCCTGCGCAAAAACCACAAATTTTCCATCCTCGCCTCCTGCCGGGCCGGGGCCTGTGGAAAGCGTCGGGCGCGGGAGGCCGCGCCCGGCGTTTTGCCGGACGCGGCCTCCCCTCCCGCACGGGTTCCGGCGCGGGAACCCGTCTCAGCGTTTCCGGTTCGTCCCGTCCCCGCTGCTTTCCGTCGCGGGCAGACGGTTGACATAGTGATAGCGTTGTTCGTTGCCGTAAATATCACGACAAATCCAGGTAATGGAGTCCTTCCCCATAATCGGGCGCAGATGCGCGGAGAAGTAGCCCAGCTGATAGGGCATCTTCGTCGAAATGGCTCCGGCGGGACAGGCCTTGACACAGGACATGCAGTCCCAGCATTCGTTGACGGCGCGACAATAGGCTTTCCGCCGTTCCTGATCCAGCGCCATCAAATCGCCGGGGCAGGCTTCCTCGCAGCGCGTTTCGCTTCTGCCGGAACAGGCGTTGCAACGGTGTACATCAATTCTGGGCGGCATACGATCATCTCCTGAAGGCGCGGGACGGAAGCCTCCGCTCCGCGCCGGAAAAAGGGGTTTGCAGGGAAAAATACCACGGGGACGGCATCCGCACGCCCGTGCGGCCCGCCGTGACGCGAAGGCGTCACTCCTTGCGCCGATCCCCCGGCAGAATCTGCTCATAAGGCCGGGTAAAGGTCGAAACCTCGCCCGTTTCCGGGTCCCGTCTCGATTCCACGAAGCAGTCGAATTCGGCGTCGTTGCGCTCCGGGTAGTCCGTGCGGGTCTGCCACCCCGCCCAGCGCGTTTCCCTGCGGGCCTTCAGGTGATGCACGACCGCTTCGGCCACGTCCACCCTGTCCATGGTTTCGTGCGCGTTCATGAGTTCATGCAGGTCCGCCGCCCGCAGGAAACGGAACTGGGATTGCAGCATCTTGATATGACGCAGCGCGTAGTCGAGCCGCGCCTCGTCGGTACGGTAGAACTGGCTGACGCCGCCCGCGTATTCGTCCATGAGGCGCTGCAGGCGTTCCTTCATTTCCACCGGACGCACGCCGTCCCTGTCGCGCTCCAGCAGCGGGGCGTATATCCGGGCCTTTTCCCGTTCCACATCCCGCATGTCCACATCGGGCAGGTCCGCGTTTTCCTCCAGATAGGCCAGCGCGCCGCGCGCCGCGAGCTTGCCCTCGACGCAGCAGCCGCCCACGAACTTGTTGGGATTGCCGCCCGCGGCCTCGCCCGCGGCGAACAGGCCCGGCACGGTCGTCATGCGCCGCATGTCCACCCAGAAGCCGCCGCCGGTATGCCCGCCGAGGATGTAGGGATCGGAACCGTAAATCTCGATGGGCTCCCGGGTGACGTCCTGCCCGCGGCTGGCAAGGAAAAGGACAAAGGAAGGACGCTCGTTCAGATAATCCTCCATCATGGCCCGGGCCTTTTCCGGG
Source organism: uncultured bacterium (assembly GCA_905215675.1). Classification (GTDB taxonomy): domain Bacteria; phylum Desulfobacterota; class Desulfovibrionia; order Desulfovibrionales; family Desulfovibrionaceae; genus Desulfovibrio. The sequence continues at coordinate 2,223 of CAJMRA010000171.1, forward strand.
CTGAGATGGGTGGTGTCGCAGTAGCAGGGACCGCGCCCCGCGAGCCATTCCTCCATGGGGGCATTGGCGCGGATGTAGCGCGGCGCGGCGTCGCCGCCCAGTTCCGCGTAACGGCTCATGACGCGCTCGCCGGCCGCGTTGACGATGGGCGCGCCGTAACCGACGGAAATGGTGTCCACGGGGCCGCAGAAATCCTTGGTGCGGGTGGCCACCCAGCGCTGTTCGAGGCTCGTCAGTTCCGCGCCGCAGCGAAAGCCCATGGCATAGCCGCTTCCCACACAATAGGGGCACATCCATATCTGCGCGCCGCTGTCCGTGGAATCCGCCGTATAGGACTTGTACAGCGTCCCCGCCCCGCCGGTGCTGATGACGGTCGCTCCGGCGCGGAACACGTAGCACTTGCCGTCGCGCACGCCGAAGCCCACGGCCCCGCGACATACGCCGTCGCGCATCAGAAGCCCGGTGACGGCAATACGGTTGTATACCTGCGCGCCGGATTTGACGGCCTGTTCCGCCATGATGGGCTTGAGCTGCTCGCCGTGAATGGAAATGTCCCACTTGCCGCGATAGCGCACCCTGCCCTGCTCGTCCCGCAGAAACGGCACGCCCCAGCGTTCAAGGTCCTCCACGGCCTCGTTGAGTTCCCGGGCGTTGGACAGGGCCAGATCCTCGCGCAGCGGGCCGCCGCCCACCTGCGCGCGGCTCCAGCGCACCAGATCTTCCGGCGTCTTGTCCGGGGGAATATAGGTATTGATGGCGTCCATCCCGGCGGAACAGGCCCCGGAGCGATGGATTTCCGCCTTTTCCACAATGACGACGCGGGCGTCCGGCCGCAGCTTTCCGGCCTCCACGGCCACGAAGCACCCTGCGTTGCCGCCGCCGATAATGAGCAGATCCGCATCGACGACGACGGTTTCCACATCGTCGAGCGTCGCGGGCGCAAAGGCGCGCGTATGCGAAACGGCATTGACAGTCATGGTTTTTCTCCCTTCCCTGTAGGTTGACGTTGCTGTGACATGCGGATGAAGCGCCGCGGAAAGCGCATCTCCGATGCATTGTTACTCTATGTTATGACGCCGTGCCGGCGCTCCCCGTGGGCGTATCAGAGGTCTGGAGCAATTCCAGTTTGAAATGCAAAGCATTTCAAACCATACGGCCTGTCGTTTCGCGGAAAAAACGCGGTTTTTCCGCTCACTTTGGGCCGGGCGGCGCTGTGCCGCCGCCTCGCGTTTCATCTTTTTCAAAGTTGAAACGCTCTAGTGTTACCACGCCCTAGAACGGCCAGGGCGCGGACGCGTCCCAGACCGGCAGGCCCCAGAGGGCGTACCAGGGAGCCATGATGCAGACGCCGTACAGCATGGCGATGATGACGGAGACGATCCCCGCGCGGGCGTAGTCGCCCGACGAGAAGGTATCCGTGCCGTGAGCGATGACGGCCGCCGTGATCTGGGTCGGCAGGATGTAGGCGAACGTATCCGTATCGCAGACCAGCATGGTGAAGGCCACGGGATGCAGCCCCAGCTGCGGCGCCATGGCAAAGACGACGGGGGCCAGCATGGCCACGGCCGCCACATTGGAGAGCATGCCCAGACGGATGATGTGCGTGCCCGCCATCATCATGAGAATGGTCTGCCACCAGTTCATGCCGACGACCCAGGCGTGGATGTGATCCGCCAGCCACTGGGCAAGTCCCGACTGCGTCATGGCGGTCGTCATGGTCATGGCCCCGCCCAGCAGCAGGAACGTGCCCCAGATGGTCTTTTCCTGCACGGCCTTCCAGGAACAGGGCATCATCCCCGGCGCGAACAGCAGCAGCATACCCAGCAGACCGATCACGCCCAGCGGCCAGCGATGCAGCTCGACGATGAAACTCCCCTTGCCGGTGACGAACATCAGCCCGGCCACGGCAAAGATCCCCAGCAGCACCTTTTCCGGCGTGGTCATGGGTCCCAGTTCCGCGCAGGCCCGCCGCAGCGATTCCACGCCGCCCGCGATGCGCACCCCGTCCGTATGGAAGCAGCGGCGCAGCCAGAACTGCGTCAGCACGAACATGCCGAGATAGGGAACCTGGAGCAGCATCCAGTTAAGATAGTTGATATTCGTGTAGCCGCCCTTTTCAAAGATGCCGATCATGATCATGTTCGGCAGATGGGCGGTCATGATGAACATGCCGCAAATCATGGAGCCGTAGACCAGCGACTGGATGACGATGGCCTTCTTGGCCTCCCGCTCTTCCGGCGTATTGCCCAGCAGGTTGCAGACGCCCTGCACCACGGGCAGCAGCGTGGCCGCGCGGGCATTGGCCGCCGGGACGAGAAAACCCAGAACGATATTGACGAAGAACATCCCCCAGATGACGCGACAGACGCTGGAGGCGCGGAAGCGGGACAGGATCTCGAGGGCGATGCGCCGATCCAGCCCCACCAGCTGCATGACCGCGCCGATCAGGAAGGCGAACAGGCACAGCCATATGACATGATTGGTGAATCCCGAAAAAATAATGGCCATGGGCGGTTTGCCGCCCTGCCAGGGGATGGCCTGCGTCACAAGCAGCAGCGTGGGGATGGAAATGCCCGTGATGCCCACGGGCATGGCGTCGCTGACCCACATGACGCTGGCCCAGAGCACAATACCCAGCACGGCCATACCGTTGTGCGTCAGCCCGGGAAACGGTTCCAGCACGGTCCAGAACAGGAAGAAGAGAACCCAGGCGAGAAAGAAGCCCGGCAGGACGCGACGAGGATTCCTGCCCGTCTTACGAAGATTTTCACAAAAATAGTTCCCGAAACGGGATGCCGAAACAAGGCTCGCCATACGCACCTCCTGTACTGCCCCGAACAGTTCCGTTGAAAAAACAGCCTGCTGACGCCGACAGGCTTTGAAGGGCAGCATACGGCTCCGCCGCTCCGGGTTCTATTTTCCCGCATATAAAAAACGAAAATTTGAGAAAGGAAGCACAATCGCCGGACGGCGGAAGGCGCGCGCCCGCGAACGCCGCCGTTTGCGCGTCCCCGCAAGGTCGCGGAAGACAACTTTTACCCTGTGCCGGGACTTGCCTAACAGACCGAAAGGACGTACCTTTCCCGAAAAACAAAGGAGCCCTGGCTATGAAAAGATTTCTGACCGTTATGGCCGCCGGTTTTCTCGGCATGTTCCTGTGCGCCTCCGTCGTTTCAGCCGCGGAAGTCAAGACCGAATACTTCACGCTGACCCTTCCCGCGCCCTGGAAGCAGCCCCAGCCCCCCCAGAAGGCCAACGGCGCCGTCTCCGCCACCGTGCAGAACACCAAGGACGGAACCGCCGTGAACATCACGGTCACGCCTGTTTCCCTCTCGGCCAAGGACCTTGCCACCCAGACGCTTTCCAACATGAAAAAGGGCGGCTTCACGGTCTCCGACCCCAAGGCGGTCGGCGACTTCTACATGGGCGAATTCACCAAGGGGCCTGCCAAGGGCGTCTGCTACTTCGGCTCCAACGGCAAGGTCGGCGGCGTCGCCACCATTCTGGGCGTCACGCTCGACACCGGTAAGGAACTGCTGTCCAAGAATTTCAAGCCCGCCGACGACAAGCTGTTCCCCACGTCCTTCTAGACAGGCGACTCATTACCAGAGCGTTTCAAACTGAAATTGCTCGAGAGCGTTTTCACCTTTGAAAAAGGTGAAAACGCGAGGCGGCGGCACAGCGCCGC
>CAJMRA010000172.1 GCA_905215675.1 uncultured bacterium
CGCCGGGCATCGTTCTTTTTGGGGTGCTGAAATGTTTTTCCTTCTTCGGGCGGCGGCACAGCGCCGCCCGCCCGAAGTGAGCGGAAAAACAGCGTTTTTCCGCGAAAAGACAGGCCGTAATGTTTGAAACGCACTGCGTTTCAAACTGAAGTTGCTCTATTGGTCTTTCAGCAGCAGGACCCATGCGGGGCCTTTGGCGTCGAGGTGGCTGGCGACGTAGTTGGCGCGTTCATCGCCGCCGCAGAAGATGTCTATGCGCCGGGACTTGATGGCGCCGCCCACGTCCTGGGCAAGGCCGATGCCGCGCAGGGGGACGGAGCCGTAGGTCTGGTCCGGGGCGTTGACGCCGTAGGCGACGACGGCGCCGAGGGGAATATAGCCCCGGTCCGTGGCGAGGGACACCCAGCCGTCGACGACCTGTCCCATGGCCCCGGTGGGGCCGCGGCCGCCGAACTTGAAGAAAACGTAGCTGGGGTTTTCGAGGAGGATTTCCCAGACGCGATCGGGGTTGTTTTTGAACCATTCGCGCTGCTCGAAGATGTCGCCCCGCTTGAGGAGTCCCTTTTCCCGCATGATGCGGCCGGAACTCTTGTACTTGTGGCCGTTCTGGCCGTCATAGTTGACGAAGGCCTGCGTGCCGTCGTCGAAGAGCAGCCGTCCCGACCCCTGAATTTCGAGGAAGAACACATCGACGGGATCGGCGGCCCAGGCAAGTTCGAGGTCTTTTCCGGCGAGGACGCCCTTTGTTTCTATGGTCCGGCGGTCATAGTAGCGGCCGCGACGGGCGCGGACGCGGGAGAGATCGGGCGGACGCTTGTAGATGGGGTGTTCGTAGCCGGGCTTGCGTGTGCGGCTGGCCCGCACGACGGGTTCGTAATAGCCGGAATAGTTGATGCCGCCGGGGACGGCCACCCAGCGGAAACGCTGGAGCAGGAGCGTGGGATCGGCGTCGAGCCGGGGGAGGAGGGCGCGCAGTTCCTCAAGGGTGCGGCGCAGTTCTCCCCAGGTGACGCGCAGTCCGGGGCGGCTGACGGCGACGGCGTCGGCCGGTTTGGATTTGACATATGCCAGTGATTTTCGCAGACTGGGCGCAAGATCGGTCCAGGATGTCAATTCCTGATTTTGTGGAGCGAGACGTTGCGCGAAGAATTCCGGGCTTTCCATGGTCACCGCCGGGCCCGGCGGGGGCGGCGTGGGCACGGGGGGCGCGGCGTGTCGCGAGGCGCAGCCGTTGAGGGTTGCGAAGAGAAGAAGGGCGCATACGGCGCGCCAGAATCCCGACGTGCCCGTGCGAAGCGGGGCGCGACGCAAGGGAGCAGTACGATGCATATGGAATTTCCGACCCCCGCCATCTGGTTTCCCCATCGTGTGTCCTATGGCGAAACGGACACCATGGGCGTTTTGTATTACGCGGAATATCTGCATATTTTTGAGCGGGCCCGCAGCGAATACATTCGCGCGCTCGGCATGAGTTATGCGGACGTGGAGCGCAGGGGCGTTTTCCTGCCGGTACGGGAGGCGCAGTGCCGCTACCGCGCTCCCGCGCATTACGACGATCTGGTACAGGTACACACGGCCATCAGCGAATGGGGGCGCGCGTCACTCCGGTTTGTATATGAGATGCGCAGCGAGGACAAGACGCGGGTGCTGGCTACGGGCATGACGCAGCATGCGCTGGTCAACGGCGAGGGGCGGCCCGTCGCCGTGCCGGACTGGTTCCGGGCGTTGTGCGGCGGGGACGGCCGGGAGCGGGACGCCTAGAGCGTTTCACCTTTGAAAAGTGAGCGGAAAAACCGCGTTTTTTCCGCGAAACGACAGGCCGTATGGTTTGAAACGCAACGCGTTTCAAACTGAAAATGCTCTCGAGGGACCGCGCAAGACGGTATTTTCATGCGTCGGGGCGGCGTCGGCATGCCTCCCCGGCATTTTCTTCCGGCGCGTCCCACGGGGCCCGGCCGTGCCGGGGGGCCGGAAGGCCGGAGAGCCGCCGGATGTGGAGAGGTGGAGTCTTTTCGCCGTCCGCGACAGGGAGCGCCGGAGGAGCGGGGAGACGCGTTTGTTGTTCGTGTCGTATCGGGGATGTCATGTCGATCAGGATGAAATTTGTCTGGGGCTTTCTGCTGTGCATCGTGGTGTCGGCGGGCATTGTCAGCGGTATTTCCGTCTGGAAGCTCAATGAATTGAGCGGCGCGGACTTTCGGCAGGCGTCGGGCCATCAGCTGCAAGTGACAAACAGATTCATCTCGCTGTTTTTTCAGGAAAACATCAGCAAACTCCGCTTTTTGTCCAATCTGCCGCTGATTCCGCAGACGGCCGGGCATTTTCCGAATTTTTCGCAGACGACGCAGGATACCATGTATGATACGGCGTCCCTTTCGCCGCAGGCAAGGGAACTGTTCTCCCTGTTGCAGGACATGCGGAAAAGTTCGTCGGAACTGGCGGAAGTCTTCATCGGTTATGCGGACGGCAGCATAGCCACCAGCAACCCGGCGGTCTTCACGCCCGGTTTTGACGGCAGGCAGCGGAGCTGGTTCAAGGACGCGCTGGCCGCCCGGGAAGACTGGAATATCGGGACGGTCTATCAGACCCTGAGCAAGGCCATGGCCGTGCCCATCACCTATCGGGTGAAGGATGCGTCCGGGCGGGTGATCGCGGTCATCGGGGCGGATATCGTGCTCGGCACCATCGAGGAACTGTTCCGGAGCATGCAGTTCGGGCGCACGGGGTATTATACGCTGGTGGACGAACGGATGCGGGTGCTGTGTTCGTCGAAGAATCCCGAACTGGTGATGAAGTCGCTTTCGGAGGTGGCTCCCGATCTGGCCTCCCTGTGCGCCGGCGGGGGGACCTCGGGACAGGTGACGCATCTGGGCAGGGAGCGTCTGGTAAACATCCTGCGCGGTATCGAAGGCTGGTATCTGATTTCGCTGGTGGACGTCGCGGAAATGCGCGAGGCCGGAAAGGGGGCCATGGAACTCATTCTGGCGTGCAGCGTGGTGATCATTCTTGTCTTGCAGGGATTTGCCATGCTGCTGGCGCGTTCCGTCTGCCGTCCGCTGTCCGCCATCATGGAAGGCACGCGGCAGGCTGCGGCGGGCAAGCTGGACAATCTGCCCACCGACGACATGTTTTCCGGCGAGCTGCTGCAACTGCATCAGAATCTGACCTTTATGGTCGGGGAGTGGCGGCAGGCTTCCGCGCAGGCCGAGCGGGAGGCGAAAGAGGCGCAGATTCAGACCGAGGCGGCCCACAAGGCCATGCAGGAGGCCGAAACCGCGCGTCAGGCGGCCGAGAGCGCCCGGCGCAACGGCATGGTCGCCGCCGCCGGGGAGCTGGAGCAGACGACTTCGGCCATCGCGGCCGCGTCGGCGGAGCTGGCAAAGGAAGTGGACGAATCCACCCGGAGTTCCCGCACGGCGGCCGCGCGTCTGGCCGAAGCCGCCACCGCCATGAACGAGATGAACGCCACCGTGCAGGAAGTGGCCCGCAATGCGTCCGCCGCGGCCGAAATGGCGGCGGAAACCAGAAACGAGGCGCTCAAGGGCGCGGGCATCGTCGGCAAGGCGCTGGAGAGCATCGAGCAGGTGCATCAGGGGTCCGTGGCGCTCAAGGACGACATGGCGCGGCTTGACGAGCATACCCGGAACATCACGCAGATTGTGAGCGTCATTTCCGACATTGCGGATCAGACGAATCTGCTGGCGCTCAATGCGGCCATTGAGGCGGCGCGCGCCGGGGAGGCCGGGCGCGGTTTCGCCGTGGTGGCCGACGAGGTGCGCAAGCTGGCCGAAAAGACCATGAATTCCACCTCCGAAGTCAGCCGGGCCATTCTCAGCATCCAGAGCAGCGTGCGCCAGAGCATGGCGTCCACGGATACTTCCGTGGCGCAGATCAAGCAGGCGACGGAATTTGCCGGACAATCCGGCGACGCGCTCAAGCGTATCGTTTCGGATACGGAAACCGTGGCCGACGAGGTTCGGGCCATTGCCACGGCCGGTGAGGAGCAGTCGGCCGCTTCCGAAGAAATCAACCGCACCATCGACGACGCCAACGTCATTTCGGGGCAGACCGCCGAGGCCATGACGCGGGCGGCGCAGTCGCTGGGCAGTCTGGAGGAGCAGACCCACGCGCTCGGAACCCTGATGGATACCCTGAAGAAGGGATAGGGCGTTTCACCTTTGAAAAAGGTGAAAACGCGAGGCGGCGGCGCAGCGCCACCCGGCCCGGACTGGGCGGAAAAACCGCGTTTTTTTCGCGAAACGACAGGGCGCACGATTTGAAGCGCAACGCGTTTCAAACTGAGAATGCTCTAAAATTTCGGGGGAGAAGCATGTTGCAAGGGAAAAGCATTCTTGTGGTCATGCTGCTTGCGGCGTTGTCCGCAAGCGGCTGTTCCCGTTCGTCCGACAAGGAGGAAAAGGACGAGAATTCGTCGTCGACCAGCGGAGGGGTCTCGCATTACCTCCCGTTTGTGAGCCCGGGGTATTCGTCGTCCGGTTCCACGCCCGCGGGCGTCAACGAGGCGCGTCCCGTGCGGAGGTTTTCGGACGATGTCGGCACGGGGTCGCGGGCGAACATCACGGCGCGGGGCGGGTCGTTCTTCGGCTTCGGCACGGGAAGCTAGGGTATGGAAGTTCTGAAACTGCCCCCCGTTCCCGATTCCTTTTACGAAAGCCTCGGGTATCCGAAGGAAGGCAAGTGTTCCGATCTCGTCGTCATTTCCGAGGATGAGGCCGAAGGCCTGTACGAGGCGGCGGCGGAGTGCTTCCGCATGGCGGATGCCGCCGCGGAATACGTCATCATGAACGGCCTGCTGCGCCGTCTGGGTATTCCCGACTATATGGATGCCGTCATCAGGCGGACATATGAGGATTACCGGAATCATCCTCACATGCTCGGGCGTTTCGACTTCGCCGGGGGCGTGGACGGCCTGCCCATCAAGCTGCTGGAGTTCAACGCGGATACGCCGTTCAGCATTTTCGAGACGTCCGCCGTGCAGTACGCGCTGGCGAAATTCCACGGACTGGACCCCGATACCCGGCAATACAACAGGCTGTTTGAAACGCTGCAGGAGTTCTTTGCCTATCTGCGCCGTCAGCATCCGCATGTGTCGGCGCTGTTCACCAATGCGGCGGACGGTGAGGACGACCTCACCACGCAGCTGATCCGCGAAGCCGCGGGCGACAGCATGCCGGGGGAATATCTGCACTGGACGGACGTCTGCATTGATCGCCGTCAGGGCGTCTGTTCCGTGGATGCGAGCGGCCGGTACATCAGACAGCTGTATAACGTCATCGTCAAGATGGTCCCCTGGGACCTGCTGTTTCTGGAAGACGAACACATGGCGCGGGAACTTGTGCGCAGCATGGAGGAACATCCCGAGATCGTCGTCTGCAATCCGCCCTATGCCGCCGTCTATCAAAGCAAGGCGCTGGCGGCGGTCATGTGGGAAATGTTTCCCGACAATCCCTATCTTCTGCGTTCGTCCCTGACGCCTCTGGAAACAACGTCGTATGTGCGCAAGCCCATATGGGGCAGGGAAGGGCGCAATATCGCCGTGTTTGAAGACGGCGCCTGCATTGCGGAGACGGACGGCTTTTACGGGGATCAGCCGTCGTTGTATCAGGAAAAGGCCGCGCTGGCTTCCGACGGTAGGTCCCTGTATCAGGCAGGCGTCTTCATTTCCATGGAAGAACCCTGCGCCATCGGCTTCCGCCGTTCCGCATCGCCCGTCATCACCACGGACGACGAATTGTGCGGGCATATTCTGCGCCGCGCCTCCTGACGATTGTCTTTCCCGACGTTTTCCGCTCACTTTGGGCCGGGCGGCGCTGTGCCGCCCCGCATTAGAGCCTTTTATCTTTGAAATGGGTTGAGGGTTGAGATTCAGGGGGAGGGGAACCCCCTCT
>CAJMRA010000173.1 GCA_905215675.1 uncultured bacterium
GACCCCCTTTTCCAAAAGGGGGTCTCCCTTCCCCCCGGACAAACTGCATACCCTAAAAATAGCCCAGATGCCGGAACATCCAGATAAAGCCCGTCAGCGTGAACAGGCTCAGTCCGTTGGAAAGCACCGCCGTCATGGCGGCTTCCTCGGCGATGGCGCTGTACACGGCGGCCAGCACGGAGGCAATCAGGGCCGAACCGGTGGCGCTGATCAGTACGCCGATGGCCGTCCAGAGCGGCGGCAGGCCGATGGTCTCCATGATGCCCCAGGCCAGCAGCGGCAGCAGAACCAGCTTGCAGAGCAGCACCCACGCCTGCCGCAAAAAGGCATGCCCCTGCCCGCGGCGCGCCGCCAGCGCCATTTTCTGACGCAGATCAAAGCCCAGCGACAGCAGCATGCAGGGCGCGGCCGTATTGCCGATGAGTTCGGCCACACGATCCAGCGGTCTCCAGAGACCGACGCCGGACAGGCTCAGAATCAGTCCCAGACCGGACATGAGCAGCACCGAATTGCCCAGCAGCAGCGAGCGGCACAGACGCCAGAGGCGCGCGCCTCCCTTCTTGCCGTCCCAGGCCGTCACCCCCGCCAGTATATCCAGCCGCGACTGGGCCAGAATCATGACGACATTGGGCGTCAGCGTCGCAAGACCGGCAATGAGCAGCGCCTCGTCGTTGCCGGGGAAGAGATTCGCCACGATGGGCAGACCCACAAAGGCCGCATTGCAGGAGGAACATCCCAGCGCCACGATGGTGGCCGGGCCCTCGCCGCGACGGCAGATCAGCCGGTCGGCCCAGTAGCCGACAAAATATATGATCAGCGACGAGCCGAACATGCCCGTCCAGAAGGCCGGATAGGCAAGATCGGAAGGACGGGCCCCGGCCAGAATATGCAGAATCAGCGCGGGCAGCGACAGTCGGAGAACCATCAGGCCCAGCACGTTGCCCGTCTGCTCCGGCAGCACGTCGCGATCGTGCAGCCAGGACCCCAGAAAAATCACCAGAAAAACCGGCAAAACCGCAAAAAACGCTTCAAACATGACTTCTCCCTCGCGGGCCCATGCGCCTGTCCTGCGCAGTGGGCGCTGTCGGGCATGATGCTCTCCCGGACGACGGATGTCCAGAAAATATTGTTTGATTAACCAATCAATATTTAAGGACGTACAACGCCGCTCCGGCAGCGGGCAAAGGGAGCAAAAAGAGGGCGGCGCTGTGCCGCCGCCTCGCGTTTCGTCTTTTTCAAAGGCAAAAAGCTCTGAAAAAGCGCGCTGGGGAAGGGATGGGGCTTGGGGGGAAGGGAAACACCTCTTGCGCCAGCAGCGACCGAAGGCGGCCGCAGGCCGTGCCCGTTGCGACGAAGGAAGCTACGGGCATCGACAGCAGAGATGAGGGGTTTCCCTTCCCCCCAATGGAATAAATCCAGCAAGCTGGAGCGTTATATCTTACGGACTTCCGTATACCAGGCCGCCGCCTGTTCCATGAGGGCATTGGCGTGTCCGGCCAGCGCCTGCGGGTCCTTCACATAGCCTTCGCGCAGCAGGCAGCCCTCGAAGAGCAGCTCCGCCATTCCGGCAAGGGCCTTGTCCTGCGGATCGGCCTTGAAGATGCGCAGCAGACTGCGCAGGAGCGGATGATCGCGGTTCAGTTCCAGCGTCTTGACCGGTATGGAATCGTCCTTGTGCATGGCGCGGAACAGCTTTTCCATACTGGAGGTCATGCCGCCGTCAGGCGACACCAGCACGGCGGGGCTGTCGGCCAGACGGTGGGACACGCGCACGTCGGCGACGCGATCGCCCAGAATTTCCTTGATGCGCTTCATCAGCTCGTCAAAGGTCCGGCTGTCGTCCTCGGACAGGGGCGTCGCGGCGGGCGCGTCGTCTTCCTTGTCGGCAAAGGCGTCGAGGGCGTCGTCGGCTGCGTTTTCCACCGCCTTGAAGTTCCATTCCTTATAGACGCCCAGACCTTCCATAACGAATTCGTCCACGGGCTCGTACAGGAACAGCACTTCGATACCCTTCTTGCGGAAGCGTTCCAGATGCGGGCTCAGACGGGCGGCTTCACGGTTGGGGGCCGAGAGATACCAGAAAGTCTTCTGCCCTTCGGGAGCGCGGCTCATATAGTCGTCAAGACCGGTCAGGGCGTCGCCGTCGTCCAGACGGGAGGAATTGAAGCGCATGAGCGCCGCCACCCGTTCGCGCTGGGCAAAGTCCTGATAGGAGAGCTTGAAAACCTTGCTGTGCAGCTTCCAGAAGCGTGCATAGACATCGGGACGATCGGCGGCCATCTTTTCCAGATGACTCAGCATCTGCTTCGTGATGGTCTGGCTGATTTTCATCAGCACGCGATTTTCCTGCAAGGTTTCGCGCGAGATGTTGAGGGGCAGGTCCTCGGTATCGACCACGCCCTTGAGGAAGGCCAGCCAGTCGGGAATGACGTCCTTGTTGCGGTGCTGGATAAGCACGCGCCGGGCGTAGAGATCCAGACCCCAGAAATCCCTGTCCGCGCCGAAGAAGTCCTGCGCCGTCGCCGGGATGTACAGCAGGGCGTTGAACTGGACGGGCGCGTCCACGCTGATGTGCAGCACGTCCAGCGGATCGGCGGAATCGTAGGTCAGGTGCTTGTAGAAGGCGTTATAGTCTTCCGGCTTGATGCTGCTTTTGGGTTCGCGCCACAGGGCGGGCTGGGTATTGACGCGCTCGCCGTCCACCAGCACGGGGAAGGGCACGAAAGCCGAATGCTTGCGGATGACGGATTGCACCCGGTAGGGTTCCAGAAATTCCGACGCGTCCTCCTTGAGGTGCGCCACGATGACGGTCCCCCGCGCCGGTTCGGCGTCCGCGCATTCCTCCACGGTAAAGGTGCCGAGACCGTCGCTGCTCCAGCGCCAGGCGGCGGGATCGCCGTCGGCAAAGGCGGGACGCGACGTCACCTCGACCTTTTCGGCCACCATGAACACGGAATAGAAGCCCACCCCGAACCGGCCGATGATATTGGAGGCGTCGGCGGGTTCGCCGTCCTTGCCTTCCTGCGAGGACAGACCGGCGAGGAACTCTTCGGAGCCGGATTTGGCGATGGTGCCGAGGTTGTCCGCCAGTTCCTCGGGCGTCATGCCCACGCCGGTATCGGCGATGGTCAGGGTCCGGGCGTCCTTGTTCAGGGTGATGCGAATTTCCAGCGGCGTGTCCGGCAGGCGGGGCGTTTCGCCGCGATTGGCCCGATAGCGCAGTTTGTCCAGCGCGTCCGAGGCGTTGGAAATGAGTTCACGCAGAAAAATCTCCCTGTTGGTGTACAGAGAGTTTGTCAGGATATTCAGAACCTTTCGCACCTCGGCGCGAAATTCGCGTTGTTCGCTTCCAGGCATGGGAAAAAATCCTCCTCACACAAGTATTTATTATAGATAATTATTCCTATTGAGCTGTCAAGAGCCTGTTTTCTAAGGCTTGATTTTTGAATCCGTTGTAGCTAAGAGGCGGGGAGGAGGACGGCATTATGGATGTCATCATGCTTTCGCGGCTACAATTTGCTGTAGCCGTTTTTTTCCACTTCATCTTTGTTCCGCTGACGCTGGGCCTGTCGCTGCTCATTGCGCTGATGGAAACCCGCTACGTCATGACGGGCGATGAAGCCTGGCGCAAGCACGCCAAATTCTGGGGCAAACTCTTTCTCATCAACTTTACGCTGGGCGTCGTGACCGGTATCACGCTGGAATTCCAGTTCGGCACCAACTGGTCGCGCTATTCCGAATATGTCGGCGACATTTTCGGTTCCCTGCTGGCCATCGAAGCGACCGTGGCGTTCTTCCTGGAATCCACCTTCCTGGCCGTGTGGCATTTCGGCTGGGATCGCGTGGGCAAGAAGGTGCACCTGCTGAGCATCTGGCTTGTGGTTATCGCGGGCAACCTGTCCGCCCTGTGGATCATTCTCGCCAACGGCTTCATGCAGAATCCCCTGGGCTACGTGATCCGCAACGGCCGCGCCGAGCTGGACAACTTCCTGGCGGTCGTCGCCAACCCCTACGCCTGGGGCATGTACGCGCACACCCTGATTTCCGCGTGGCTGCTGTCCTGTTTCTTCGTGCTGGGCGTGTCCTCGTGGCATCTGCTGCGCAAGAGTCACGTGGACTTCTTCCGCCGCTCGTTCCGCATGGCCGCGCCCATCGCGCTGGTGCTCTCGCTGGCCCTGGCGCTGTCCGGCGACATTCAGGGCAAGAACGTGGCCGAACTCCAGCCCGCCAAGCTTGCCGCCATGGAAGCGCACTGGGAAACCTCCTCGAACGTGGGCTTCCCCATGCTGCTCGTGCCTGACGAAGACAACGAAACCAACAGCGTGGAAAGCCTGACCATTCCCGGCCTCATGAGCTGGATCGCCTACGGCGACAGCAACGCCGAGATCAAGGGCCTCAAGGACTTCCCCAAGGAAGATCGTCCGCCGGTGACGCCCGTGTTCTGGGCCTTCCGCATCATGGTGGCCCTGGGCGTAATCTTCATCGTGCTGGCCGCTTCCGCCTGGTTGCAGCGCAAGCGCGACATGCCCTGCGGCGGCCTCATGAAGACGCTGGTATGGAGCATCCCCCTGCCCTACATCACCATCGCTCTCGGCTGGCTCGTGGCCGAAATGGGCCGCCAGCCCTGGATCGTCTATAACCTCATGCGCACCAGCGATGCCGCGTCGCCCGTGCCCGCCGACAACGTCATGTTCTCGCTGATTGCCTTCATCGTGGTCTACGGCGTCCTCGGCCTGCTCGACATCTTCCTGCTGCGCAAATACGCCTGCAAGGGCCCCGAAGGTATGGAGGCGTAACATGGAAGCGTTGCAAATAACCTGGTTTATCCTCTGGGCCCTGCTCTGGGCCGTTTACTTCGTGCTGGACGGCTTCGATCTGGGCATCGGTTCGCTGCTGCCCTTCATGGCCGACAACGAAGAAGAACGGCGCATCATGTACAATGCCGCCGGTCCTTTCTGGGACGGCAATGAAGTGTGGCTGATTTCCGCCGGCGGCGTGACCTTCGCGGCCTTCCCCAAGGTCTATGCCGTCATGTTCAGCGCCCTGTACGCGCCCCTGCTGGCCCTGCTCTTCGCCCTGATCTTCCGCGCGGTTTCCTTTGAATTCCGCAACAAGGTGGACAGCCCCGCATGGCGCGGCCTCTGGGACCTCGTGCACTTCATTTCCAATCTGGTGCCCTGCCTGCTGCTGGGCGTGGCCTTCGCCAATCTCTTCATGGGCATTCCGGTGGACGCCCAGGGCGTCTATCACGGCAATCTTGTCGCCCTGCTCAATCCCTACGGTCTGGCGGGCGGTATCTTCTTCCTGTGCATCTTCTGCCTGCACGGCTCGCTGTGGCTGGCCATCAAGAGTACCGGCGCTCTCAAGCAGCGCGCCATCGCCGCGTCCTGCCTGTTCTGGCCTATCGTGCTGATTCTGCTGGTGGCCTTCCTTGTGCTGACGGCCTTCTATACCAACCTGCTTGACAACTACCTGTCCGCCCCCGCTCTGCTGCTTCTGCCGATTGTGGCGCTGGTCGGCCTGCTGGGCGCGCGCCTCATGCTCTCCAAGGGCAAGCTCTGGCTTGCCTGGGGTTGCAGCGCCCTCTTCATCATCGGCGTGACCTTCTTCGGCGTCATGGGCATGTTCCCCGGCATGATCATCTCCTCGATGGATCCTGCCGCCACCCTGACGGCCTTCAACGCCTCTTCGTCCGAAAAGACCCTGAAGATCATGCTCACCGTGGCGCTCATCATGGTGCCCATTGTGCTGCTCTATCAGATTTGGGTCTACAAGCTCTTCTCGCATGAGCTGACCGCCGAACATCTGGAAGACGATCACGCCTACTAGAATCCGGCATAGCGTGAAACCCTGAGGGGGGCGCCTTTCTTTTGCC
>CAJMRA010000174.1 GCA_905215675.1 uncultured bacterium
TTTGGGGGGAAGGGAACCACCTCTCGCGCTAGCAGAGGGGGTTCCCTTCCCCCCAAGCAGTCTGAGGCCCTTTCCCCGCCGCGGCCGCGCTTGCAGCATGACTGCTTTCACGATATCACCACAAGATGTTGGTTCGCATATTCTTTATCGTGCTGGCGCTGTGTTGCGGAATAATGATGCAGGGCTGCGGACTGCTGGCCGATCAGGCGACGCAATCCGGCAAAAAGGCATCCGCGGAAGCGCCGGAGGAAAACGCATGGCCTACCGAGCCTGTTCCCTATACGGCCGCCGTTCGTGTGGACGGACAAAAGCGCGGCGGCGACCTCAGGGAACGCATGGAAAAACTCAGCGAACTGCTGCGGCTGAAGAACGAGCCGCCGGATGGTCTGCTGGGGCTGGAACGCCGCGCCCGTAGCGATGCGGCCACAGCGTTGCAACTCCTGCACGCGCAAGGGTATTACGACGGCGAGGTTTCGCTGGATATGCAGACGGAAACCCGCCCCGCCAAGGTGATCCTGCGACTGACCCCCGGCAGCCGCTACGTCCTGGGCGAAACCCGCGTCGCCTACAGCCCCGCGCCCCTCATCCCCGAAAACATCCGCAATGCCAGCCGCGCCGCGACCTACAGCGGCATTTCCGCCCTGTGGGGCAGTCCCGTCCGGCAGCCCCTGCCGCCGCCGGACTTTTCCCCGACCATCGCCCGCCTCCACAAGAACGATCCGGCCGTTGCCGACACCATCCTTGCCGCCGTGGAACGGCTCCCCGAGAATCTGCACCGGCGCGGCTATCCCTTTGCCGCCATCACGGCGACGCGCTACCTGCTGGATCGGGAAAAACGGACGCTGGATGTGGAAGTGGACATTGATCCCGGCCCCCCGGCAACGCTGGGCGACATTCGCGTCGTCGGCAACGAGCAGGTCAGCGCCGACTATCTGCACCGCCTCCTTCCCTGGGTTCCCGGCGAGGACCCGTGGAATCAGATCCGCATGGAGCGTTTCGGGGAGCAGCTGCGGGAACTGGGCCTGTTCCGCTCCGTCGAAATCAAACCCGCAGAGAATGCGGCTTCCCTGAAAAGCACCGGGGACAGCGCCGCGCCCCTGCCCATGGAAATTCACGTCAAGGAAACTCCGGCCTTCCGCACGGTGGGAGCCGAAGCCCACTACGATACGGCAACCGGACTGGGCGTCAACGCTCACTGGGAGCATCGCAACGCCTTCGGCAACGGCGAAAAGATCACCGTGGACGCGCCCTATTCCTACGACAAGAAAGGCTTGCAGACCGAACTGGTCAAGCCCGCCGTGGGCAGCCGCCATACAACCCTGCGCGGACGCCTTGCCGCCCTGGACGAAACGACGGACGCCTACGACAAGGAAGCTCTCGACGGTTTCCTGCGTCTGGAGCATCGCGTCAACCGCGCATGGTGGATAGGTCTCGGCGTCGGCGGCGAAGGCGGCAAACTCGCGGAAAATGCGCGCGACGCGGCCCTGTACAGCTATTTCGGCCCTAATCTGACCCTGCGCCGCGATACGCGCAATCTCCGCGTCTCGCCCACGGCCGGGAGCAATATCGCGCTCAAGGGCAGTCCCTACACGGGCTATTATCATACGCCCTTCACGGCCTACGCCCAGGAACTGGACGCCATGTTCTACTATGCGCCCTTCAAGGCCGACGACGAAGATCCCCGCAATGCCAAGGCGCCGCTGGTGCTGGCCGCCCGCCTGCGCGCAGGCAGCCTGATGGGCACGAGCCTGCAACAGGCCCCCAGCCCCCTGCGCTACTTCGCGGGCGGCGCCAGTTCCGTACGCGGCTACAAATATCAGACCCTCGGCCCCAAGGATGCGGGCGGCGAACCGCTGGGCGGCCGCTCCTACAATGTCGTCAATCTGGAAACGCGCTTCCGCGTTACGGACGAAATAGGCTTCGTCCCCTTTCTGGACGGCGGCATGGCCTACCGCGACGCCCTGCCCGGCTGGTTCAGCGACATGCGCTGGGGCGCGGGGCTCGGCCTGCGCTACTACACGCCTATAGGCCCCCTGCGTCTGGACGTGGCAACGCCGCTGAATCCCGAAGACGGCGATCCCCCCCTGCAATTCTATGTCAGCATAGGACAATCCTTCTGATGGAAGCCAGCATCACCCCCGACGTCCCCGCCGGGCCTCCCTCCCCGACCCCCCGGCGCTCCCCGAAGCCCCGCCGCGCTCTCCGCCTTCTGCGCCTTCTGGGTATCTCCCTGCTGGTCCTGATACTGTGCGTCGGCATCGCGGCCGGGGCCGCGCTGCACTGGCTGAACGGCGACAACGGCCGCCGCTGGCTGGAAGATACCGTCAACGCCGCCCTGAAAGCGCCGCTGGAAGCCGCGGGCCTGACGCTGCGCATCGAAAATCTGCGCGGTTCCCTGCCGTGCGACATCACGCTGAACGTCTCGCTGGGCGATACGGACGGCATCTGGCTCGCCGTTCGCGACGCCTCCCTTGTCTGGGGCCGCGAAGGAACAGCCCTGCGCGTCTCCCGCCTGCATGTGGCGGACGCGACGCTGTCCCGCCTGCCCGCGCTCCCCCCCTCGCCGCCGGAGCCGCAGCTCTCCGCCGCCGGGACGCTGGACATGGTGCGCGACGCCCTCGGCACGGTCGGGAATCAGCTGGCCGCGCTGGACTTCCTGCCCGAAATCCGCGTGGACTCGCTGGATATCCGCTACCGCATGCCCGCCGCATCGGCGGCGCTGGACATCGCCGCCCCCGGCACGCAGGCCCCGTGGCTCACGGCCCGCGTCTCCGGGACCCTGAACGCCCGCTTTTCCCGGACGTTCGATCTCGACGGGGACCTGAAACTGGAAGCGGATCTGGGCGATGCCTCCGCCACTCCCGTCACGTCCGCCCGTCTTGCGCTGTCCCTGAACGCCGCCGCGGGCGTCGAACTCCTGAACGCCCGTATCCGGGAACTCTCCGGCGCTCTCGTCAGCCCCTTCGGCGACGTGACCCTTTCCCTTGCCGGAAATCTCGAAACCACGCCGCCCGCGGCCGACTGGCTGCGCGCCCCCCTTGATCTGACCCTGCGCGCCGCCTATCGCCCCTCGCTCGCCGCGCGCCTTGCGGCCGTCGTGGCCGACGGCATGCGCCCCGCCGACGTGCTCCATGCCTTTCCTCCCGCCGACCTGTCCCTGCGGCTGTTCGGCATGGCCGATGCCCCGGGGCTGCGTCTTCAGGCCGACGCAGCCTCCCTGCGCGCGCTCTGCCTGCCCGGTCTGCCCCATCTGACGGAATCCCGCGTCCTGCTGGAAAGCAGCGGCCTGGCATGGGCGGCCCTGCTGCGCGAGGAAGCCGCGACCTCGGATATCCGCCTCACGGCCGACAGCCGCGCCGGTACGGCCCCGCTGCACCTGCATCTTGCCGCCGACGCCGCTCAGGATACGGGCGGCGCGGCGCGCCGCATTTCCCTGCCCCTTGTCAGTTTTTCCGCCCCCGGCGCAACCGTACAGGGACAATGGCATATCCATCCCCTTCTGCCGCCGAACGCCTCGGGCGTCCCCTCCCTGCTGCGCGATATTCTCGACGCCCTGCCGCCGCAGGAAGGCGAACTCCGTGCCGTCGTCGATGACTGGGCCGCGCTGGGCGCGGTTCTGAGCAGCCTGCTCGACATTTCGCTCCCCTGCTCCGGCGACGCCGCGCATCTGACGCTCACGGCCGCCCTGCCCGATCTGCAACATCAGCAGGTACAGCTTGCGCTTCAGGCCCCCCGCCTGCAAGCCGGTCCCTCGCGGCTGGAGGGCGTCAGTCTCGACGCGCGCCTGTCCGACGATACCCTGACCAGCCATCTCCAGCTGGACGGCCGTCTGCAGCAGCTGCGCGTCCCCGGCTTCCGTCTCCGGCAGGCCGCCCTTGCCCTCAAGGGCACTCCCGAAACCCTGACCGTCAGCGGGACCACCGAAGGCGATCTCCAGGCCCGCCTTGCCCTGCGCTGGAAGCCCGGCGAACTCGAAATTCAGCGTCTTGCCGCCTCCCTGCCGCAACTGCACATCGGCGTGACCACAAGCCCCGGCGCGCTGCTCCGCTATCGTCTGCCCGGCCTGCACAACACGGACGAGACCTCCGGGCCCTCGCTGGCCTTTTCCCGCTGGCGCATGGACATACAACCTTCCGGGCATCTTGTGCTGGACGGCTCCCTTTCGGCCCAGTCCCTCAAGGCCGCGGCGCGCCTCCAGACCCCGAATCTTGCCGCATGGCGCGCCCTTGTTCCGGCCCTGCCCGACGGCGCGCTTTCCTTCAGGGCGGATCTGTCGGGAACGCCCCGCCGCCCTTCCGGGACCTTCTCGCTCAAGGCCGACGACATCCGTCTTCCCGATATGCCGCTTCCGCCCCTGAGCGCCGTCCTCGACGGCAAACTGGGGGCCGCCGGGCTCGACGCCGCTCTCGCCCTTGATCCCCGGACGCTTCAGGCCCTCGGCAGCGAAAATGCCCGCCTGACGATGCACATTCCCGTGACCTTCACTCCCGACGGCCTGCCCCTGCCCGCCATGAACGCCCCCCTGAAAGGCTCCCTGCGCTGGAACGGACAAGTCGCCCCCCTCTGGCGGCTGGCGCCGCTGGCGGATCGGCGTCTGACAGGCAGACTCGCGGCGGATCTCTCCGTCGGCGGAACCCTCGCCGCGCCCAGTCCCTCCGGCAGCGTCTCGCTTGTCAACGGACGTTTCGAGGACGTGGCCCTCGGCGTGGAACTGCGCGCCATCAATCTCCAGGCAACCCTGCAACGCGGGAACCATCGCGCCCGTTCCTTCCTCGATCGCCTCGGAACCCTTCGACTCTCCGCCGACGCCTCCGACGGTCGCGGCGGCAGCCTGCGCATTTCCGGCACGCTGCGGCCCTCGGTCCTCGGCATCGATGCCGACGCCCGGCTCAACAAATTGCAGCCCCTGCGGCGTCGCGACGTGCACGTCGCCCTTTCCGGCACGCTCGGCGTCCGGGGAACGCTTGAAGCTCCCGCCCTGCAAGCCGCCATCGAAATCAACGAGGGTCTTCTGCTGCTCAACAATCTTCCCTCCGGCGGCGTGACGACCCTGCCGGTAACGGACAAGAACGCCCCGCCCGCCCGGGCCGTAACCTCCTCGCCCATCAAGGGAACCCTCAACGCCACCGTGAATACCGCTCCCCGCTCCGGCTTCATCGTGCGCGGCTACGGCCTTGAAAGCGACTGGGGAATCCGTCTCAGCGCCTCGGGCCCCCTGACATCCCCCCTCGTCACCGGCAACATCTTCGCCCGCAGCGGCAAGTTGCAGCTCCTCAACAAGGAATTCGTCCTGTCGCAGGGGCGCGTCTCCTTCAGCGGCGGAGCCGTGAGCAATCCGCAAATCGCCCTGACGCTTACCCGCGACGCCGGGGACATCGAGGCCGACGTCGTCCTTTCCGGTTCGGCGCAGCGCCCCAAACTCTCCCTTGAAAGCCGCCCCGCGCTGCCTCAGGAGGAAATCATTTCCCGCGTGCTCTTCGGGCGCGACAGCAAGGACCTCGGCCGCTGGGAAAGCCTGCGTCTGGCCGCGGCCGTCGCCGAACTGGCCGGATTCGGAACTTCCGGTTCCGGCGTCATGGACTTTGCCCGCAAGGCCTCCGGCATGGACGTCCTGCGTATCAACTCCCGCAACACCACCTCTTCCGACGGCGAAGAAAACGAGGAAACAACCCTCGAAGCCGGAAAATTCATCGGAGAAAAACTCTATCTCGGCGTCGAACAGGGAACCCGCGCCGACAGCACCGCCGTCCTCATCGAACTGGAACTCACCCCGCGCACCAAACTCCAGATGCGCACCGAAAGCCAGAACACCAGCGGCAATATCCGCTGGAAGAAAAATTATTAGCGGAATGGAAATATTGAGG
>CAJMRA010000175.1 GCA_905215675.1 uncultured bacterium
GACATAACGGCTACCGACGCTCCCGTTGCTACCGCCGGAGCCCCCCTTGCCGCAGCGGTTTTGACTGTATGTACTTGCATTGATGTCAGTTGTTCCGCCGCTGCCGGAATCTCCGGCTCCATACAGGCCGACGCCGCCGCCGCCACCGGAACCCTTGCCAGTGTAACATACGCCTGTTCCGCCCCCGCCGGCGCCACCGTAACCGTTGCTGCCGGCGTAACCGTTCCCGGTAGAACCACGTCCGCCATTGCCGCCAGTGCCGGTATAACCGCCCGCACCGCCGCCGCCCCCATAATCGCTGCCACCGTTGCCGCCGCGTCCGCCGCCATCACCGGTAAATCTGCCCCCTCTGCCCGGGGAGTTCGCGGCATCACCTCCAGCACCGTTACCGGCCTTTACGTCAAGGAATTGCGTCCAGATGGTATCGGCTTCCGCCGTCTTGTCTGAACTATTGCCCACAACAACTTCCAGCGTCTGGCCGGGGAGAACGCTCCGATTGTTGCCCCAGGCCAGGCCGCCCCCGCCTCCGCCATAGTCCTTGACCCCATCACCTCCGTAGCCGCCATTGCCCACACAAAGCACATGCACATGCGTAACCCAGGACGGTACGGTAAATGTGTGCGTACCGGCTGTCGTAAATTCCGCCGATTCCGGCATGGCGAGCTGTTCGACAAAAAAGCGGAACACGGAGTAATCCCCGGACTGGACAGCCAGAGGATAGAGTCGTGCTCTTGTGTCTTCATCCGTTATTTGCGCAAGGGCCGCACGGGCATTGTCCGTGCTGCTCAGGATGGCGGCAATATCTTCAAGCCCGGGCTGTCCCTGCTTGCCTGCGAGGATGGTGACGGCCGATGGATTCTTGCACAGTTCGGCCATGCCCGGACCAGAATTTATGATGGCATCCAGCGTGTCCCTTGAGCCGAGTACGGCCTCGCACGCCGGTTCCGAAGCAAAAATGATGCGCATGGCCGCTTCATCGTCCACAACGTCGGCAATATCCTCAAAAGTAAATTCTTCCGGGTTCTTGTTTATAATGGTCGCCGCAAGATTCCTGACGGCCTCCACATCATTGAGAATGCTCCATCTGACTTCTTCCGGCAGCAGGGGGTAGGCCGTTCGGGAGAGGGCCAGCGTCTGCCGGGCTTCCGGCGAGGCAGCAAGGCGTACCTGCTCGCCATGACGCACAAGAACGGCACAGAAAGACTCCTTGCGGGAAACATCTGCCAGCAGCGTTTCCAGTTGTTCGGGAGTCAGCATCCCCCGGACAAGCGCATTGATCAGGCGCACGCCCTGTATCCAACTAGTCATGTCTGCCTCCATACATAAGAATGATCCGCCACGGCGTATCTACAGGGACAGGCTGGCTTGCTGTCGAAGGATTGCCGATGACAAGACAAATGCGACGCCAATAATCCGAATAGGCTCGAAATGTCAGCAACGGAGAAATATCCGCAGGGGGGACAACAAACATCCGTTCGCCGCCTTCCACGCCAAGAATGCCGTCAATCTGTACGGTCGCGCTGCTTCCGGCGGCCAGTGTGCTGACGGAAGACTGCACTTCCAGCGTCCTGAACCAGCTTTCATTGGCCATGTATCTGAGGAGAATGTCATTGGCCGTATCAAGACTGACTGCCTGCATTTCCCAGACGCCGCCCGGAGCGGCAAAGGCCGTTTCATCGTCATCGGGTTCTGTGCTGCCCGGCGTAAAGGTAAACATGCCCAACCCGCGCACCACAGCCATGTCGTCCTTTTGGGCGTCTGCAATCTCGCGCAGCTGCCCGCGTTCCTCATAGGCATATACGCTCAGGCCTGAACGGGACAGCGCCTGATCCAGCCCTGACCCCATTTCATCACGAATCCCCTCAAGTTCGTCCTGCATCTCGCTCCGCAAGCTCTCGATCTGCTGCCCGGCATTTGCTGCCGCCAGTCCGGCCTCCGCCGCCGCCGTCTGCGCCGCGGCTGCCTGCTCCGTGGCCGTGGTCGCGGCCTCCTGCGCCCTGCCTGCCGCCCCTGCATTGTCGGATACCGCCGTGTCCAGCAGGGCAAAGCACTGCTGAATCCGCAGCACGTCCTCGGACAACTGATTCTCAGGATGCGGCAACGGCAGGCCCAGCTTGTCAGTCCTCTTATCAATCATGGCGTTTTTTACCTTTTTTATTTGAAAGATGTGTCAGTCGGGGGAGGGGGAACCCCCTCTGCTAACGCGAGAGGGGGTTCCCCCTCCCCCGAACCCCCACCCCTTCCCCCAGCGCGCTTTACTTTGGAGGATGTCACGCTGCGGTCTCCCGGTCGTTTTCCTTCGGGCAGTCGTCCCCCGGAGAGGCTGAAATATTCCCCTCGCGTATCCGGGGGACGGATGCCGCAGGGAAAGCCCTTGCGCCGCCGTAACGTGCCGTCCTCCTGAATAAAGCGCGTTTGGGGGAGGATGGGGGGAGTTTGAGGGGGGAAGGAACACACTTTGTGCGCTAGCCAAAGGGGGTTCCTCCCCCCCTCAATCAAAACCCTCTCCCGACTCCTCCCCCTATTGCACGGCGAGCAGGCGCACATTGCGGACAACGGGGCGGGCCTGCGAGGTGCCGCGCAGGGTCAGGCGCACCTTGATGCGTTGTGCGCCGCTGAGGCTTTTGCGGAAGCGGAACTCCACGATGCCGTCATCGCCGCGTGTGCTGCCGTCGGCGTCAAGGGACGTCCATTCGCCTTCGTCGATCTGGATTTCCGGCGTCACGGAAGCCCCGGACGGGATGGCGGCGTCATAGATGAGCGAGGCGGACGCGGCATTGAGGGCCACAACGGAGCGGGTACAGTAGTCGGCTGTTGTGCCAAGCGAACCGGCCAGAAGCTGACAGCCCGGCCAGAGAACGGGCGAGGCGGACGCGTCGCCGTGCAGCCGGGCCGTGATGCCCACGCTGCCGGTCTGCGGCTTTGCCAGGGAAATGGCCTGCCCCTCGGCTACGGTCTGGCTGCTGCCGTCGGGAAGCGTCAGGGCATATTCCAGACGGCACTGCGCCGTGGGAATGTCCGACAGGCCCATGAGCAGCAAATCCGTGGCGCTGGTTACGGACACGCTGCCCATGTCCAGCGACAGCGGCTCGGTATCGCGATAACGGGCTTCCAGCAGGCGGAACGTCAGATCGCGATCCTGATGCGGCGTCCAGGTCGAGGCATTGGACGAGGAAAGCAGCACGCCCACGGCGTAGGGCTGCGCCGTGACCCATTGCTGCCGGGTCTTGTCGTACTTGCCCATTTCGGCAATGGACAGGCGCGTCGTGGCATCATCGCACAGGATGACAATGGCGTATTCGGAACCGGCGGTCAGCGACAGGGGCGCGTCAAAGAGAATGCGCGTATGCCCGCCGCCGCTCACAACAATGTCGGCAGGCTCAAGCACCCGTTCGGCAAGGATGGTGCGGGACGGCACGCCGCTGGAGACCTCGCGTATCTGGACGCGCACCTGCGTTTCTTTGGCCGTGAAAAACAAGTCCACGCCCGCAAGCTGCACGTTGCGCGTCAGGGAAAAGGTCTGCGCCAGCGGGTCGTAATACCAGTTTGTGACGTTCGTCACCTTGCGGAGCGTCTGCGTGGTGAGCTGCCCCTGTCCCACAAAGACGGCTTCGCCATAGCCGCCGCCCGCGCCGGTGAAGGTCACGGACTTGGAACCTGCCGGAATACCCGCCGGAATGCGGAACGTCCCCGTAATCTTTCCCTGAGAATCGGCCCTGAGCTGTGCCATTATGCCACCTCCCGCACGCTGTCGGTCACGTCCACGCCGTCAAAGACGACGCGCTCCAGAAGTTCCCCGTCGCCAAAGCCGGAGAGGGCAAAGGCCACGTCGATTTCCCGCAGATGCTCCAGCTGACTGGTGGTCGAGGAAACCGTCTGCGTGGTCGTGCTGGTTTCTGTGTGATGCAACCGTGCCCAGCCCGAACCGCCGCCCGTGCCCGTGCTGCGCTTGAATGTCTGCGTGATGGCCGATGTCCATGCGGTCTTGACCTCCGTCCAGCGATCCACGGCGGGCGTCAGCGTAATCTGCGCGGGCAGCGGTTCAAAGGCCATGTACGGATTCACCTGCATGTCGCCCGTCCGGTAGGGCTGCTCCAGCAGCACCACCACGTCGTAAGGCCGGGCCGTCAGCGCCGGGACATCATCGGGCAGGGCGGCGGCCTCCACGCTCACAATGGGCAGGGTCAGATCGCCGTCAATGATGGCCGCCGTCTGGGCAATACCCTGATCGCGCATGGAATCGTCCAGCAGCGGATCAACAAACACGCCCACGCGCGCGCCGCCTTCGCGCGTGGCCACGTCCGCCTCCAGCCGCTGGCGGGAAATTTCCTGCAAGGCAAAATCCAGACGGCTTTCAATGGCCGCAATCCGGTCGAACTGCACCACGCGCACGCTGTCATTGACGACCTGCCGATCCGGCCGCCAGCTTTGATAGACCGTGCAGAGCGCCAGCAGGCTGTCCGGCACGGCGGGCTTCTGCGGATTGTACTCGCCGGCAATGCCCCTGAACCATGTCGTCATGCCCTCGTAATCAATGGCAAGGCGGTCATAGCGCGGCAGCATCTGCGTATAGCCGTACATGATCTGCGTTCCGGCCACCGCGCCGCTCACCGAAAAGCCGTCGGCGTCCTGCTTTTCCGGCAGCACGTCCTTGATGTAGCGACAGCGCACCTGATACGTCGAACCCGGCGACGGCTCATTGCCCAGCGGCGACCAGTCCACCTGATCGCCCTTCTTCACAAAGTCCGCTCCGGCCTCATAGACCGTATCCAGCTGCCGCACCTCGACAAGACTCACCACGCCCGTAAAGGGCAGGGCGTCCGCCGCGCCGCTGTACGCGCCATGGATGACCTCGACCGTCTCCTCGACCGTGATGCGCAGGCTTTTCACCTCGCCCAGCGGCGTATGCGCCACGTCCACACGCTGGCCGCCCTCCATGCCCGACTGGGCCGTGGCGTCCACAATTTCCATGCTGACCTCGCGCAAATCCGGCCGGGCATCGTACAAAATGCGCCGCGCCGTGTTCAGCTCCACCGCCTGACCGCCCACACGCGCCCGGCCCTCGGACAAATGATAGACCTGCCGCCCGTCCTCCATGTCCTCGCCCATGACAACGCTCAGGCCCTCCACGGCATACGTGCCCGTGCCGGTGCTGTCCCGGTCGTACCGCGCCAGCGCCTGCGTAAAGCTGTCCAGCGTGGGCGGGGCCTCCTTGGGACGCTGCACGCCGTCATCCACCGCATACACCGGGTAAAACGTGCTTTCCTCCTCGTCGCCGCTCCAGCCCCACACGGCCCACTGCTTGCGCCGCCATGCCCCCGGCTCGCCCTCGCCACGGCTGCCCGTGGCCGGATTCCGCAAGCCGGGGTCCTCCAGCTCGGAGATAATCTGTTCCATGAGATGCACGCCCACGGCCACCGTGTCCGTGGTCGGTATCTCCAGCGTCGCCGCCGGAACGCTCCATATCTGGCCCGCCAGAAAGATGTCGCCCGCCGTGGCCGTCACCGCGCCCGTCGCCGCATCCACCACAATCTGCGCGCCGCTCACAATGTCGCCGTCCTTGAACAGGGCGCGCGCCAGCTTCGTTATCCGCGCATTCTGGATGCTTTGCAGCTCGTTGATTTCCGATGCCTGCGTGCCGTACCCGTCCCGCATGAGCAGCTCGGTATACTGCTTCTCCGCGTCGTACCGATTCCAGTAATTATCTATCTTCATAGGTTTTTCCCTGTTGTGTGTATGTCGGGGGAGGGGAAACCCCTTGAGGTTTTTCTTGAGGGGGGAGGACCACCGAGTTTTGCAATCGGTTTTTAGTCGGGGGAGGGGAAACC
>CAJMRA010000176.1 GCA_905215675.1 uncultured bacterium
CCCGCGCGTTTCCGTTCCCCGTCATCCTCCTGAATAAAGCGCGCTGGGGGAGGGGGTTCCCCTCCCCCTGAATCTCAACCCTCAACCCATTTCAAACCATACGGCCTGCCGTTTCGCGGAAAAACATGGTTTTACCGCGAAACGGCAGGCCGGGCGGCGCTGTGCCGCCGCCTCGCGCGTTGCCTTTTTCAAAGGCGGCGCGCGTTATATTTTCTTGTACATGGCTCCGCTGTCGGCGGAGCTGACAAGACCGGCGTAGCGTCGCAGGACGGGATAGGGGCAATCCTTGTGCGGCGGCTGGAAGGTCTTGCGGCGTTCTTCCAGTTCCTTTTCGTCCACCAGAAGTTCCAGCTTGCGGTTGGGGATGTCGATGTGGATCATGTCCCCTTCGCGCACCAGACCGATGACGCCGCCGTCGGCGGCCTCGGGCGAGATGTGTCCGATGGCCGCGCCGTTGGTGCCGCCGGAGAAGCGGCCGTCGGTCAGCAGCGCCACGTCCTTGCCGAGGCCCATGCCGGTGATGGCGGACGTGGGCGAGAGCATTTCGCGCATGCCCGGTCCGCCGCGGGGCCCTTCATAGCGGATGACCACGGCGTCGCCGGGCTTGATCTTGCCGTCGAGGATGGCGTGCATGGCGTCTTCCTCGCCGTCGAAGACGCGGGCGCGCACGTCGCGGCACATCATTTCCGGGGCCACGGCGGACTGCTTGACCACGGCGCCGTTGGGCGCAAGGCTGCCGCGCAGGATGGCGATGCCGCCTTCCTTCGAATAGGCCTTGTCGATGGGATGAATGACGTCTTCATCAAGAATGCGGGCGTGGCGTTCGGCGAGGTTTTCGCCGACGGTCTTGCCGGTGACGGTCATGCAGTTCTTGCGGATGAGACCGATCTTGTCCAGTTCGCTCATGACGGCGGGAATGCCGCCCGCGTTTTCCAGATCGATCATATAGTACTTGCCCGCGGGCGAGAGCTTGCACAGGTTGGGAGCCTTGCGGCTTACCTCGTCGAAGATTTCAAGCCCGATTTCAAGCCCGGCTTCATGGAAGATGGCGGGCAGGTGCAGCGTCGTGTTGGTGGAGCAGCCGAGGGCCATGTCCACGGCGATGGCGTTTTCCACGGCGTCGCGGGTCACGATGTCGCGGGGACGGATGCCCTTTTCCAGAACGTCCATGACGCGCATGCCCGCCTGTTTGGCCAGGCGGATGCGCGCCGCATAGGCGGCGGGAATGGTGCCGTTGCCGGGCAGGGCGACGCCGATGGTTTCGGCCAGGCAGTTCATGGAATTGGCCGTGAACATGCCCGCACAGGAGCCGCAGCCGGGGCAGGCGCGTTCTTCAAAGGCGGTCAGTTCCTCTTCCGTCATCTGCCCGTTGCGCACGCGGCCCACGGCCTCGAACAGGGTGATGAGGTCGCCCTTGCGATCCCGGCTCAGATCGCCGGGCAGCATGGGACCGCCGGAGACGAGCACCGAGGGAATGTTCAGGCGCATCATGGCCATGAGCATGCCGGGCACGCACTTGTCGCAGTTGGGGATGAAGACCAGCGCGTCAAAGGCGTGCGCGCGGGCCATGATTTCGATGGAGTCGGCGATGAATTCGCGCGAGGGCAGCGAGAAGCGCATGCCTTCATGATTCATGGCCAGTCCGTCGCAGACGGCGATGGCCGGAAATTCCAGCGGCGTACCGCCGGCCATGCGGACGCCCGCCTTGACGGCCTCGGCAATCTTGTCGAGGTGCATGTGTCCGGGGACAACCTCGTTGGCGGCGTTGACCACGCCCACCAGCGGGCGATCGATTTCCTCGCGGGTCAGACCCAGCGCGTACAACAGGGAGCGATGCGGCGCTTTTTCGAGGCCGCTTTTCATTTTTTTGCTGCGTTCGTCTTTCATTCTGTCATCCTTTGCGGCGCGCAGTGCCGGTTGGCGCGGTTCGGCAAAATCCGCCGCGCGACGTCATTGTTACGAAAAAACGCCGGGGTCGTAAACCTCCGGCGTCGGGTGCGGCATGGCGGGCGGGGAAGGCGTCAGCTCCCCTGTGCGGCGTCGGGCGTCATCCAGCCCTGTTCCAGCAGGCGGGCGGCCAGCAGGGTGACGGGCAGGCCCACGACGTTGCTCCATGAGCCGCGCACTTCGGCGATCAGAAAGGCCCCCTGGCCCTGTACGGCATAGGCTCCCGCCTTGTCCAGCGGTTCGCCGGTGCGCACGTAGGCGCGCAGCACGTCGTCCGGCCAGGGATGAAAGCGGACGCCGCTGGTCTCGCTGAAGTTCTGTTCCCTGCCGTCGGGCGTTATGAGGCAGACCCCGCTGATGACGTGATGTTCCCGGCCGGACAGGTCGCGCAGCATGCGCAGCGCGTCGGCCTCGTCGCGGGGTTTGCCCAGCAGGCGGGAACCCAGCGCAACAATGGTGTCCGCCGCCAGCAGCAGGAGATCGGGAGCGGGACCGCCCGCAAGCGCAAGAGCCGCCCGCGCCTTGGCCGCTGCGGCGCGGCGGACATAGGCGGCCGGTTCCTCGCCGGGCAGGGGGCGCGGTTCGGCGGCGTCGGGCACGCGGACGTCGAAGGGCAGGCCCCATTCCTCCATGAAGCGGCGGCGGCGCGGCGAGGCCGAAGCCAGAATCAGCCTCAGGCCGGGTTTCAGGCAAAAGAGGGGCGCGCTCATGCGATCGCGTTGACGTCGGGGCGGTGGCGCAGGACGACGTTGCCGTCCGTATCCAGCACGCTGAAGCAGCCGTCCTCATACAGCCCGTAGCTGGCGCGCGAACCGCCCTTGGGCAGGCTGAGGGAGCCGGGATTCCAGAAGTGCAGCCCGTCGAGCGTTTCGCCGCGCGGCACGTGGGTATGCCCGCGCAGGAGGACGGTACCCCGCTCAAACCGGGGAATGGGGGGCGTTTCGGGAAGATGATGGCCGTGACTGACGAAGATGTGCAGGCCGTCGGCGTCGATCCATGCGTCCTCGGTCACGGGAAAGGGCAGCAGGCCGAGATCGACTTCCGCGTCGCAGTTGCCGCGTACGGCGGTGACGGGGCAGGGCAGGGAGCGCATGGCTTCCAGCACGCCCAGCGTGTCATACCCCTGCGGCAGCCTGTTGCGCGGTCCGTGATAGACGAGATCGCCCAGCAGCACGAGACGTTCCGGGGAAAGTTCGCGGGCGCGGTCGCAGATGAAGCGCAGGGCGGCCAGCGAGCCGTGCAGATCGGAAGCAATGAGAAGGCGCATCAGTTCCGGCCCCCTTTTGTCCATTGATCGCGGGGTACGGCTTCTTCCGCCAGCATGACGGGAATGCCGTCGCGCACGGGATAGACGACGGCGCAGGCGGGGCAGAGAAAGCCTTCCGGCTCCTCGGCGTCGCCCACGATTTCCAGCGTGCCGAGGCAGCGGGGGCAGGCCAGTATTTCAAGCAGCTCTTGCGTTTTCATCGGAAAGCTCCTTTGCTGTAGGGAACCGCCTGTTTTTCCGGGGGAAGGCGGGCGCGTCGCCGTCGCGGCGTTCCGGCATGCGGCGGGATAGCGCGCGGGGGCGGCGTCGAGGGGGAGCATAGCCGGAGGCCGTATGCGATGCAAGCCGCGGACGCGCGTCCCCGCACTTGCTTTTTTTGCATGATGACTTAGGGTAGAGGCAGAGAGGATTGTGTATGAAGCTTGTCGACCTGCATACCCATACCCAGGCTTCCGACGGCACGACCGCGCCGGGCGATCTGGTGCGGCTGGCGCGGGAGTGCGGACTGGCGGCGGTGGCCGTCACGGATCATGATACGGTTTCCGGCCTTGCCGAAGCGCAGGCCGCCGGAAAGGAATGCGAAATAGACGTGGTGCGTGGCTGCGAACTCTCGACCAGTACCGATATGGGCGAGATGCATATTCTCGGACTCTGGCTGCCGGAGGACGTGAGCCGTTTGCAGGGCAAGCTGGAATATCTTCGGCGGAAGCGGGGGGAACGCAATATCCGTATCGTGGAGAAGTTGCAGAACCTCGGCATTGATATTTCCATAGAGGAAGTGCTTGACGAAGCCCGGGGCGAGTGCGTGGGGCGGCCGCATATCGCGGCGGTGCTGATGCGCAAGGGCGTTGTGAAGGATATCGGAACGGCGTTCAAGGAATATCTCGGATACTACGGCAAGGCCTATCTGCCCAAGGAGGTTCTGGAGCCTGAAGAGGCCGTGCGCCTGTTGTGCGAACTGGGGGCCACGGTCAGCTGGGCGCATCCCATGCTGTCGAAGACGAGCGAGGAATGGCGGGAGTCCTTCCTGCGCCGTCTTGTGGATAACGGACTGAGCGCCATCGAGGCCTATCACAGCGAGCATTCCGACGCCGACGTGCGCGAATGCGTGGACATGGCCCGTCGTTTTGGTCTGGCGGTGAGCGGCGGTTCGGATTATCACGGAACCAATAAACCGAAAATTCGTCTCGGCGTCGGCTATGGAGGTCTGCGCGTGCCGTATTCCGTCTATGAGGCATTGCAGACGCAACGCGCCCGGCGCGGCCTGCCCGTGTAGGCCGGTTCGGCGGCTGCGAGGGGAAGTATGCGCCGTTTTTATCAGGAAAGCTGGCAGGGGATTCCGTTCAGCGCCTTTTCTCATCTTTCCTTTTTCCATCTGGCGGAGCCCAAATTTTACGGCACGTTCTATGAGGAACTGTTTCGCCGCTACAAGGGGTGGGAGGATTTGCCCGCGCAATGGCGCGAAAACAAGAAGCTGGATGCGGCGTGGCTGGCGCGCCTCCTGGAGGAGCGCCGCCGGGCCGAGGACTGGCCGCCCGAGCGTCCCTTGCGCGTGCTGTCCATCGGCAGCGGCGTCGGCTACATGGAGCATGCCCTTTTGCAGCAGGTTCCGGGGCTGGAACTGCATGTCAACGAACCGAGCACGGTGGGCATGCGCTGGTTGCGCGGCATCATTCCGGCGGATCGCATTTACATAGGTCTGCCGCCCGCCTGTCTGCCGTCGGATATTCAGTATGACATGATCTATCTTTCCGCCGTGGATTACAGTATACCACAGCGGGAGCTGGAACACCTGCTGGGGGAACTTCGTTCCCAGCTGACGCCGGGCGGCGAGCTGGTCTGCCTGTCCGCCTCGCTGCTGGAAGAGGATTCCTTTGTGGGCAGTCTGGTCAATCTGCTGAAGAACATCATTCGCTGCGGCCTGCATTTTCTTGGAGTGCGGCGGCAGCAGTTCTGGGGCTGGCGTCGTACGCGAGCCGAATACAAGGCCCTGTTTCGTGAAGCCGGTTTCGGCAATATCCGGGACGGATGGCTGGACGACAATGTCGAAACCTATTGGATTCGCGGCGTATAACTCGCCCGTCAAGGAGGATGCATGGACGACGCGCTGAACAAGAGCGGCAATGAGATCTTGCAGCTGGTGACGTTCTCCATCGGAGAAGAGGATTTCGGCGTGGATATCCTCAAGGTGCAGGAAATCATCCGCATGATGGATATCACCAAGGTGCCGCGCGCCCCCGAATTCGTGGAAGGCGTCATCAATCTGCGCGGCAAGGTCATTCCCATTATCGACCTGCGCCGTCGCTTCGGTCGCGCGCCCAGACCCCACGACAAGGATACGCGCATCATCGTCATCGAGATGAGCGGCATCATTGTGGGCTTTGTGGTGGACGCCGTGTCCGAGGTCCTGCGCATACCCAAGAGCACGGTGGAGCCGGCGCCGCCGGTGGTGGCGGGCGTGGACGCCGACTACATCAGCGGCGTGGGCAAGCTGGAAGATCGTCTGCTCATTCTGCTTGATCTCGACAAGCTGCTTTCCAGCGAAGACTTGGACATGCTCAGCGAAATGTAACGCGG
>CAJMRA010000177.1 GCA_905215675.1 uncultured bacterium
GCTCGCTTCGGGCCGGGCGGCGCTGTCCGCCGCCTCGCATTTCACCTTTTTCAAAGGAGAAACGCTCTATCCGCGCTTGCGGGCCTTGAAGGCTTTGGGAGCCACCTGCAGGCAGACCATGCAGCCCGAGCAGAGGCTTTCATCCACGGCGAGCCGATCCCCGTCACGATAAAAGGCGGGACAGGCCAGCGTCTCCAGACAGCGCTGTGCGTCGGGGCCCTGTTCCCTGACTTCGGCCACCTGCGTCGTGCCCTTTTTGAACTGCCGCCGCGCGTACAGGGCGCACGGTTCCTCGGCCAGAAGCACGCGCACGCCCTTCTTGTCCTTCAGTTCTTCCAGCGCCGCCATGACGCCCTTCAGATTGAAGGCCTTCACCCGGGCGAACTGCGTCACGCCCAGACCGCGTACCACGGATTCGATATCGAGATGCAGCGCGTCGTCCCCCAGCACTTCCTGCGCCATGCCCGGATTCGGCTGATGCCCGGTCATGGCCGTGGTGCCGTTGTCCAGAATGACGACCATCAGATCATGCTTGTTGAAAAGCGCGTTGGCCAGACCGGTCATGCCGGAATGGAAGAAGGTCGAATCGCCGATGAAGGCCACGACCGGCTTGCCGGAAATACGGGCAAAACCGCTGCCCGTGGAAATGGAGGAACCCATGCAGACGAGGAAGTCCGCCGCGCGCAGCGGCGGCAGAACGCCCAGCGTATAGCAGCCGATGTCGTTGGAATAGTAGGCGTCGTCGCCGAACACCTGACGCACGGCATAATAAACGGCGCGATGCGAGCAGCCCGCGCACAGGTTCGGCGGCCGGTTGGGCAGGCCCTCCTCGGCGGGCGCGGCCGAGGTCAGCGTCGGGCAGGGGCAGTCGAGGTACTGGGCAAGACGACGCAGCAGGAGCGTGGTCGAATATTCGCCCTGCACGGTCAGCAGCTCGTCCTTGCCTTCGATACGGACGGCGCAGCGCAGCCGCTGCGCCAGCTCGCGGACGCCGCTTTCCAGCAGGGGATCGCCCTCTTCCAGCACCAGCACCCGATCGCACGAGGACAGGAACGCGCCCAGCTTCTTTTCCGGCAGGGGCCAGGTCATGCCCAGTTCCAGCACGCGCACGCGCCCCGTCCAGCCGCCCGTGGCCAGCGCGTCGGCCAGATAGTTGCGCGACACGCCGCTGACGACAATGCCCACGCGCACGGAGGGATCGCCGTGTTCCGTAGTGAACCGGCTGCTTTCGGCAAGCTCCTGCGCCTTTTTCATGGCCGCAACCAGGGCGCGGTGCCGGACGCGCGCCGTCGCGGGCACGGCCACGAAACGGCCGGGATTGCGCTCGAAGGGCGTCCGGGGACGCTCCGCCGCCAGCTCGCCGAACTCCACGGGGCCGCGCATGTGATTGACGCGCGTGGTGGTGCGCAGCATGACGGGCTGTTGCAGCTCCCGGGCCATGCGGAAGGCTTCCCGCGTCATCTCCTTGGCCTCGGCGGCCGACGCGGGCTCGAAACAGGGCAGCGAGGCGGCGCGGGCATAATGACGGTTGTCCTGCTCGTTCTGACTGGCATGACAGCCGGGATCGTCGGCGCTCAACAGCACCAGCCCGCCCGGCATGCCGGAATACGCCGCCGTGAACAGGGGATCGGCGGCCACGTTCAGCCCCACGTGCTTCATGGTGACGAGCGCCATGCCTCCGGCAAGGGCCGCTCCGGCGGCTACCTCAAAGGCGACCTTCTCGTTGACGGAATATTCCAGCACATACCGATCGCTCCCCAGTTTACGGAAGGTGTCCGGCACTTCGGACGACGGCGTCCCCGGATAACAGGACACAAGGGAGACGCCCGCTTCCAGAGCGCCGCGCACAATGGCTTCATTGCTCAGCAAAAGATGGCGCTCTCCGCGCCCGCCCGTCAACAAGGGATGGTTGCTCATGGTTCCTCCGCAGGGCGCTTCTGCAACGCGCCCTGTACAAATAAAAAGAACGCGCACGGACAGGGCCGGGCGCGTTACGGGAAAACAGTCTACTTTCCGCCGAGTTCGGCGGCACGGGCGCGGTAATAGCTCCCGTCCTCGCCGGGGAGCGCCTTGCCGAGCCGGGCATAGGCATCCGCCGCCACGTCCTTCTTTCCGGCCATTTCCGCGGCGTCGGCCACAAGCGGCAGGAGATCGAGACGCGATTGCTCGTCGGTCATGCCCTTTTCCAGGGCCTGCAACAGCGTCAGCGCCTCTCCGGCCTTGCCCGCCCGCAGCAGGACGCCGGCCTGCGCCAGTTCGGCGGCCAGTCCCATGGGACGGCCCTCGTCCAGACGGGCCGCCCTGCCGTATGCCTCGGCGGCGCGTACGGGCTCCCCGGCTTCCACGGCGCTGTGCGCCAGCGTGGTCAGGACGCCGTAGCGAAATTTCTCCGGGCTGTCCGCCGCCAGCGCCTCCAGCGCCTTCACGCGCTCCGCGCCCGTCATCGTCAGCGAGGCTCTTGCCAGCGCGTCAAGGGCGTCCTCCGCCCTGGAGGAGGCCTGCCAGCGCCATATGCCCGTGCCCGCAAGCGCGAGCAGCAAAAGAAGGACCACAACGGAGATGGGCTTGCTGTTGGCAACAATAAATTGAAGCAGGGGCGCGCTTTCGGCGCTGACCTCGGATCTGAGATCTCCCAGCAGCGTGGGGTTTTCCGGCCCGGACGACGCAGGACGTTGCATCATGAAACTCCTTGAAAGAACATCTTTGCTTTCTCCCGCCCCGCATGGCGACAGGGGAAAGAACCTTTTTTTATGGCAAGACGCCGTCCTCTGTCAAAGAAAAAGCCCCGAAGGCATTTTTCGGCGTCGGGAAACGACAGGCCCTTGTCAACTGCGCGCCTTGTGCTGTAGAATATCGCGCGTATTCCACTTTTTTGAGGAGCTGTCATGATGTCGGCGCATGAAATGTCCCGTATCGGCGCAAGGGCCAGGGAGGCTTCCCGCCTGATGGCCAAGGCCGGTCCCGGCGCGAAGGCCCTGTTTCTCCATCGCCTTGCCGCCCTGCTGGAGCGCGAACAGGAAAGCCTGCTGGCGGCCAATGCCCGCGATCTGGACAAGGCCGACGCCGAAGGCATCGACGCGCCCCGCCGCGACCGGCTCCGCCTCACGCCCGCCGTCATCGCCGAAATGGCGCGCGCCTGCCGCCATGTGGCCGACATGGATGATCCCGTGGGAGCCACGGAAACCCAGTGGCAGCGCCCCAACGGCCTGCTGGTGGGCCGGATGCGCGTTCCGCTGGGCGTGATCGCCATGATTTACGAGGCGCGCCCCAACGTCACCATCGACGCGGCCATTCTCTGCCTCAAGGCGGGGAACGCCGTCATCCTGCGCGGCGGCCGCGAGGCCCTGCAATCCAATATGGCGCTGGCCGCCCTGCTCTCCCGCGCGCTGGAGGAGGCGCGCCTGCCCGCCGACGCAGCGCAGCTTGTCACCACGACGGATCACGCCGCCGTCACGGAGCTGTGCAAGCTGGATCGCTATATCGACGTCATGATTCCCCGCGGCGGCGAATCGCTGGTGCGCGCCGTGCAGGAAGCCGCGACCATGCCCGTCCTCAAGCACTACAAGGGCGTCTGCCACGCCTTTGTGGAGGAAAGCGCCGATCAGGATCAGGCGCTGGAAATCCTGTACAACGCCAAGGTACAGCGTCCCGGCGTCTGCAACGCGCTGGAATGCCTGCTGGTGCAGGCGTCCATAGCCGAAGCCTTTCTGCCGCGCGTGGCGGAGCGTCTCGGCGCGGGCGGCGTGAGCTTCCGGGCCTGCCCGCGCTCCCTGCCGCTGCTGGGCGCGGCCGCGCAGCCAGCGGGGGAAGACGACTGGGGAACCGAATATCACGCGCTGATTCTGGCCGTGCGCGTCGTGGACGACATGGACGCCGCGCTGGAGCATATCGCCCGTTACGGTTCCAATCATACGGAAATCATCTGTACGACAAACCATCCGCTTGCCATGCGTTTTCTGCGGGAAGCCGACGCCTCCATGGTGGCCGTCAACGCCTCCACCCGCTTCAACGACGGCGGTCAGCTGGGTCTCGGAGCGGAAATCGGCATTTCCACATCCAAGCTGCACGCGTACGGCCCCATGGGCGTGCGCGAATTGACATCCACCAAATTTGTCGTCATGGGACAAGGGCAGGTGCGCGAATAGATGACTTCCCGGCACGGGGTCCGGCGTCCCGAAGGGCGCGCCTTTCTCGGCGGCAGTTTCAACCCCCCCCATATAGGGCATTTCCGTCTTGCCATCGAAATCCGGGAAGCCCTCGGCGACCGCATCAGCGTTCTTTCCCTCCTGCCCTGCGCCACTCCTCCCCACAAGGAAGCCGCGGGGCTGCTGCCGTTTGATCTTCGCGCGCGCATGGTGGAGAGCGTCGCCCGGCATCTTCCGGGTATCGACTGCGACCGGCGCGAAGCGCTGCGGCGCGGCCCTTCCTATACTTGGGACACCCTGAGCGACCTGCGGGCGGCTCATCCCGACGAAACGATTTTCTTCATTCTGGGCAGTCGGGATTATGAAATGCTGGACAGCTGGTATCGCGGCCCCCGTCTGCCGGAGCTCTGTCACCTGATTGTCGTGCCGCGGGCCAGCGCCGCCGACGCCGACGTACTCGCCGCCACGCGCCGCCTCTGGCCGGATGCCGCCGCCATCCCGCCCCTGTTCACGGACGGCGCGAGCTTCAATATTTGCGGTGCGGCCACCGACAAGGAGCGTCAAACTTTCGGATTGGTTCACTTCTTGCATATACCATGGTTACCAATCAGCGCCTCCGATATTCGCCGACGCTGGCTGGCTGGACGCAATACGGATTTTCTCCTGCCCGAGACTGTAGCGGACATTCTGCACGAACAGGCATCCGAAGTGCTCAAACACTGGCAGACAACGGAACACAAGCATGCTGACAACGCCCCCAAAAGAACTGCGTGAAAATATCGCCCGCGCCAACGGCTATCTGCGGCGGGAAGAAGTCCAACGCGCCCTGCACGCCATGGCCACGGCCATGCGCCAGTACGCCAGCGTCAAATTGATGCGCTCGGCCCGCGCGGAAGTGGAAATCCAGATGGACGACTTCCTGCATACGCTGGTACGCCATCAGTCCCTGCAGCATCTGCTTGATCCGCAAAATACGGGCCGCCCCCGTCAAATCAAGTTTGAACACGCCAAGGCGCAGGCCATTGCCGCCGTGCTCGACGGTCTTGCGCGCATCCTCCAGCAGGAAGCGGAAAACGCCCAGAAATCCGCGCAGGAAGCCAAGGCCGAACGCAAGAAGACCCTCATCCAGACAGGTATCCAGCTTCTCCAGCAGGGCCAGCTCGGCAAGGGCCGGGCCTTTCTCAAGCGCGCCGCCGAGGAATTCGGCAGCGAAAAGGGGTTGCATATCCAGCTTGCCAAGATTCTCTTTGCCGCCAAGCAGTATGCCGAAGCCGGAGAAATGTACGAGGAATCCATGGCGCGTTATCCGCGGGAATCGGCGGCCTATGTGGGCGCCATCAACGCCTACGCGGAAATCAACGAATTTGAGAAGATGGAGCGCGTCTACAAGAGCGTTCTGCGCACGTTCGGCGGCCATCCCAACACCTATGGCCGCATGGCCAAGATGTACTGGAACTGGCATAAACGCCAGCAGGCGGAAGAGCTTGCCATCCGGGCCCTGCAGGGGAATCCCAATCAGCCGGAAGCTCTGGAAATCATGGCGCATATCAACAATCGCGGCGAGGCGGCGGCCGCCACCTAGATCAATTTCAGTTTGAAACGCTGCGCGTTTCAAACCATACGGCCTGTCGTTTCGCGG
>CAJMRA010000178.1 GCA_905215675.1 uncultured bacterium
GGGGAAAATTACGGAAACGCCTTTCCTGCGGAAAGGCTGGGCCCTTGTGCGCTAGCCAAGGGGGTTTCCTTCCCCCCGGAAGAACGATTCAGTGTTAACACGCCCTGGGGCGCTCTCCCGGACGCGGCTACTTTCCCGCTCCCAGGGGCACAGCGGCAGCC
Organism: uncultured bacterium; assembly: GCA_905215675.1. Classification (GTDB taxonomy): domain Bacteria; phylum Desulfobacterota; class Desulfovibrionia; order Desulfovibrionales; family Desulfovibrionaceae; genus Desulfovibrio. The sequence continues at coordinate 162 of CAJMRA010000178.1, forward strand.
TTGTGACAGGGACGGCAGCCCGTGAATTCGGGATGCTTGGCCGACTGCGCCTTGTGGCAGGCATAGCAGGAACGCTCGGATTCGGGAGAATGGTAGGCCATGAAGACGCTCATGGTGTCCCGTTCACGCGCGCCGTTCATCGAATGGCATTCCTCCGTGGTACACGACACGTAGGGCTTGTCCGTCGGCGAGGCATGGTGACAGAAGCGGCACTTGATGCCCTTGTGCGACGAATGACGGAAAACGACATGCATATGATCCGACGCCCCGGCGCGCAATTCGATGGGCTTGTTCAGAATGCCCTTGCGCGCCGTATCCTCCTGCGCAAGAGCCTGCCCGGCACACAATGCCGAGGCAAGCATGACTGCGGCTGCAATATATTTCACGGAAAAACTCCTTGGAACGCCCGCCGGACTCCGGCGGCACGGCTTGCTGCCGGCCCCGACGGCTAGAATATATTCCAGAAAGACGGCCTGAGCGGATGCAGTCCCCGACGGGACGCAACCATATCAAGATGCAGCATGCCAAGGGCCATGGCGTCCATATCGGGCACGGCTTCCCGTTCCCGCAGGTCCACGGTGGGGCAGTAGGTCTTGCAGTGCACGCACCAGTCAAGACGTTCGCCGTTGGCGCCCTCGCTTTCGCGCAGGATCTCCATCACCTCGTTGCCCTGTTTTCCGCAGGCGGGACAGGTGCTGCGGCGAAACGTCCAGCTTGTGGCGCACAGGCCGCAATGCAGGCGCTTCTTGCCGCCGCCGCCGGCCAGAAAGGCGTTTTTCTCGTCGAAAACGCTCTTGTCCAGCGTGGCGATGACGGGCAGGGAACCGCATACCGGGCAATAGCCCTGCGTCCAGACGGCGGCGCCGTTCCAGGGGGCGTCGCCTTCGGCGGGCAGGGCCCGGGAAGCCAGCGCCCGCATGGCGGGGGCCGCGATGAATTCCAGCGCGAAGGACAGCACTTCCGGCGGGATGCCGGCCTCTGAGGCCAGCCGCTGAAAATCCGGGCTGTTGCCGGAAATCAGGGCTTCCACAAGCTGTTCCGACGCCGTGCCCTCCTGAAGGAAGAGGGCTTCCAGGGCGTTCCTGTGCAGGGCCGGAGGTTCGAGAGCGCACAGCAGCGGCAGCAGTCGCTGCGCCGCCGTCCGCAGGGGCGCCGCCAGACCGCGCAGGGAAAGTCCCGCCATCAGGGGGACGCCCTGGGAGGCTCGTTCCAGACTGAACGGCGGCAGGGTCAGGGCGGCGACGTCCTCCCTCACGCCGGCCGTCAGGGCCGCGCGGGTTTCCAGCAGGGGGCGGAACGCCTCCAGCACGGGCTTGAGGGCAGGACGCCGGGCGGCAATGTCCGCCAGGGTTTCCGACACGCTAAGACAGGTTTCGCCCATGGATACTCCCTTGGCCGCGGCGGCCGAAGCCGCCGCTCCGCATGCGCCTATCGCTGCGCGAAGGCGACGAAATCGTGATAATACTCAGGTTCTTCGGCCAACAGATAGATGACGTTCACGTCGTCGGCGTCAATCAGGCGCGCCTTGGGGAAGTCGGCCTTGACGCTTTCGAGACGCTTGCGCGCCGTTTCCAGTACCTCGGCGCGTTCGCCGAAGTACATGGCCCCCGTGGGGCAGGTTTTGACGCACATGGGCACCATGCCGTTGCTGACGCGGTCGATGCACATGTCGCACTTGGTCAGGCGCTTGGCGGCGGCGTCATAGCGCGGAATATTGTAGGGACAGGCGTCGATGACGGCCTGCACGTCTTCCGGGCTGAGCTTGGCCGATTTTTCCGTGACGAGCACGGCCCCGGTGGCGCGATCCTGCACCATGGCGCCGGGCACGGTCATATCCGCCACGTCCACACAGACGGGCGTCACGCAGTGACGACACTGCTCGGGGAAAAAGTTCCAGACGACCTTGCCTTCCGCATTCAGATGCTCCCGAAAGCGGACGACCTTGAAATTGTAGGGATTGAGATCCGGCGGGTTCTGATGCGTGCCGCGCTGCTTCGTGACGTTGGCGGGATGATCGTGCCATTCCTTGCAGGCCACCTGACATCCGCGACATGCCGTGCACCGCGTGGTGTCGATCAAAAATGATTTCGGCATCTTGCTTGCTCCTTGCGGGGCGCGTTCCTGCGAACGCGCCCCGCGCTTGAACTAGAGGATTTCTGTCAGCTTGTCGGCCTTGCGGATATTGACGCAGCAGGCCTTGGCTTCAGGAATGGTCGTATTGGGATCATAGGCCGTCACGGTCAGACGGTTGGTGGAGTCGCCGCAGTTGGGCGTGGTCCAGCCGTAGGCAAAGGGCATGCCGACCAGATGGACGGTCTTGCCCATGACCGTGAAGGGACGCAGACGGATGGTCACCATGGCGATGGCTTCCACACGTCCGCGCGGGCTTTCGATAATCACGCCGTCGCCGTTCTTGATGCCCTTTTCCCGGGCCAGTTCCCGGCTCATTTCAATATAGAGCTGGGGTTCGGCTTCCAGAAGGTTCGGCACGTTGCGCGTTTCGCCGCCGCCGCACCAGTGTTCCGTCATGCTGTAGGTCGTCAGCACGATGGGATAGTCCGGGTCGGCCGCGCGGGCGAACTTGTCCAGTTCCGAAGTATGGAACTTGTAGACCGGGCTGCTCAGCTGGCCGGAGAAGGGATGGCGATCCACCGGCGGTTCCGCGGGCTCGTAGTGCTCGGGGAAGGGGCCGTCCTTGAGGCCCGGTCCGTAGAGCTGCGCATAGCCGTTGGTCGTCATGATGAAGGCCAGTTTGCCCTTTTCGGTATCGGCCTGGGGAGCCCACGGCCCGTCGGGCACGTCGCCCACCCACTTGGAGCCGTCCCATTCGATGACGGCCTTGGCGGGATTGTAGGGCTTGCCGTTGAGGTCCACGGACGCGCGATTGTACAGGATGCGCCGGTTCACGGGCCAGCACCACGACCAGTTGGGATACAGACCGATGGCCGCCTGCATGGGCGTCTGGCTGGGATCGCGCTTCTTGGACTTGTTGCCGTCCTCTTCGGTATAGCTGCCGCAGTAGAGCCAGTTGAGCGACGAGGTCGTGCCGTCCGCCTTCAGATTGCCGAAGGCGGGCACCAGCTGGCCGCGCTTGTAGGTCTTGTTGCCCACCTTGGTATCGGCCCAGAAGAAGCCGTTGATGCGGCGCGTCCAGTCTTCGGTATCAAACTTGGCGGGCCAGTTCTGCTTGAGCAGGGCCTCGGGCAGCACGCCGCCCTCGGCGGCGTACATTTCCCGCAGCTTGTTGATCAGCGGCACGAAGACATCCGCAAAGTTGCGGGCCTCGCCGCCGGGTTCCACGGCCTTGTCGAACCACTGCAACCAGCGGCCGCTGTTGCTGATGGTCCCGGACTTTTCCACGCGGTGCGCCGAAGGCAGCAGGAAGACTTCCGTCTTCTTGGTCCTGGGGTCCACGCCGGGCCGCCGCCAGTTGTCGGAGGTTTCGGAATGATGCAGTTCGGAACAGACCAGCCAGTCAAGATGATCGAGGGCGGCGCGCATCTTGTTGGTATTGGGGAAGCTGTTCATGGGATTCACGCCGAAGACGAAGCCGCCCTTCATCTTGTCGTGCAGCATCTTGTCCATGACGTACATGTAGGAGTAGTCCTCGCCCTTTTCTCCCTTGGGCAGCAGCCCGTAGCAGAAGTCGTTCTCGGGCGTGGCCGCGTCGCCGAACCAGCCCTTGAGCAGGCTTGCGAGGTACTTGGGACGATTGCCCCACCAGTTGGCGCTGTTCTTGATCGCCGTCACGGGCGTGTTGGCCTTGTTGAAGTCGGCCAGCGTCTGCCACTGTGCCAGCGGCAGGGCGATGTAGCCCGGCAGCGTATGATAAAGCAGCGCATGGTCCGTGGACCCCTGCACGTTCGGTTCGCCGCGCAGGGCGTTGATGCCGCCTCCGGCCACGCCGATATTGCCCAGCAGCAGCTGGACGATGGACGATGCGCGGATGTTCTGCACGCCCACGGTATGCTGCGTCCAGCCCAGGGCGTACAGGATGGTGCCCGCCTTGTCCGGCTTGCCGGTGGCGCAGAAGGCCTTGTAGACCTTCAGCAGATCGTCCTGCGAAACGCCCGTGGTGGCGGCCACGTTTTCCAGCGTATAGCGGGAATAGTGCTTCTTCAGCAGGTTGAAGACGCACCGTTCGTGCTTCAGCGTGAAGTCGCGCACCGGCGCGCCCTTTTCGTCGGTCTCAAAGGCCCACGTGCTCTGATTGTAGCTGCGCGTGGCCGCGTCGTACCCGCTGAAAAGGCCGTTGTCGAAGCCGAACTTCCTGCCGACCACGAAGGAGGCGTTGGTGTAGTTGAGAACGTATTCCTTGAAATAACTCTCCGTTTCAAGAATGTAATTGATCATGCCGCCCAGGAAGGCGATATCCGTACCCGACCGCAAGGGCACATGGAAATCGCAGCGGGCCGAAGTACGCGAGAACTTCGGGTCCACATGCATGATGACGGCGCCGTTGTCTTTTGCCCGCATGACCCACTTGAAGCCCACGGGATGATGTTCAGCAGCATTGCTGCCCATAATAAGCACTGCATCGGCATTCTTGATGTCGATCCAGTGATTGGTCATCGCGCCACGTCCGAACGACTCTGCCAGAGCCGCAACAGTGGGGCTGTGTCAGACCCGCGCCTGGTGGTCCATATGGACGACGCCCAGGCTTCTCATGGCTTGATGGATGACGGCGCATTCTTCATTGGAGGCATGCGAGGTGCCCATCATGAAGATGCTTTCGAGGCGGTTGACGGTCTGACCGGCCCCGTTCTTCAGGATCATGTCCTTGTCGCGGGCGTCCTTGACGCGCCGCGCAATCTGGTTCAGCGTCCAGTCCCAGTCCTTTTCTTCCCACTTGTCGCTGTGCGGCGCGCGGTACAAGGGCTTCGTGAGACGATGCTCGCTGGTGTACATGGTGAAAAGGGCCGCGCCCTTGGCGCACAGGGCCCCCTCGTTGACCGGATGATCAGGATCGCCCTCGGTGGAAACGAGCTTGCCGTCGCGCACATAGGCGATGACCTGACAGCAGACGGAGCAGAAGGGGCAGACCGTCACAACTTCCTTGGCGCCCTCGATCTTCAGCTTGCCTGCATAGGCCATCGCTTCATCAATATTTATTCCCAACTGTCCAAGGGTAAGGGTCAGCACCCCCGCCCCGGCCAGCTTCAGGAAACTCCGCCGCGTACATTTCATGGCAGTTCTCCTTAACTGGAGGTATAGAAAAATACAGACGTCATCGGGAAAGGACGACGGACTGTATGGATACGCAATCAGCGTAAAACAGTTCAGCCCGCGTTGCAAGTCTCCCAAGATTTTTTCCCTGAGCTTACGGCCCGCGCCCGCGGCACGCCGCGGCGGGACGCGCGGCGGGTCCCCCGGTTTCCCTTGAAAAATGCCGCCGTGTCTGTCATGGTCGGTTCGCCGCGAAGCCGCGGGCTTTCGCTCCCGGCATCCGCACCTCCTTTCGCGCTTCCGGGAACATGCCGCGCCCGCCCGGGCACGGCGTCGCGCCTGTCCCCGCGACGCCGCATCCCCCGCCGGAGCGTTTTTCCCTTGAAAAAGGAGAGACGCGAGAGGCGGCACAGCGCCGCCCGTCC
>CAJMRA010000179.1 GCA_905215675.1 uncultured bacterium
TCAGTTTGAAACGCTGAGCGTTTCAAACCATACGGCCTGTCGTTTCGCGGAAAAAACGCGGTTTTTCCGGCTCGCTTCGGGCCGGGCGGCGCTGTGCCGCCGCCTCGCGTTTCACCTTTTTCAAAGGTGAAACGCTCTAGCAGTCGGTCGGAGCTCCGGGAATGGGCTTCTTGCCCAGGATAAGGAAGGCGATGAGGGCGGCGGCTGCGGCAATGATGCCGAGCCAGTTGGAAATGGTGATGTCGATGCCGAAGCCCATGTTCTTTTCGTAGCAGATATAGGTCACGACAACGGCCGTCATGAAGGTCGCGGGAACGGTGCAGATCCAGTGGAGGCGACCCTTGCGGTACAGGTAGGCTGCGCCGGCCCAGAGTACGATCATGGCAAGCGTCTGGTTGGCCCAGCCGAAGTAGCGCCAGATAATGTCGAAGTTGACGTTGGCCAGCAGGACGCCGATGAGGAAGAGCGGTATGGCGACCATGAGACGGGAAATGATGGTCGTCTGCTTGAAGTGGAAGATTTCGGCAATGGTCAGGCGGGCGGCGCGGAAGGCCGTGTCGCCGGAGGTGACGGGCAGGGCGACGACGCCGAGAATGGCGAGTACGCCGCCGAAGGAACCCATAAGGGCGATGGCCGTTTCATTCACGACGTTGGCAGGGCCGCCTGCGGCGGCGAGAGCTTCGGGGCTGGTATAGAAGGTCATGCCCACCGTGGCCCAGACCAGGCCGATAAAGCCTTCCGCCACCATGCCGCCGTAGAATACGGCCTTGCCCTGCCGTTCGTTGCCGAGACAGCGGGACATGAGGGGCGACTGGGTGGCGTGGAAGCCGGAAAGCGCCCCGCAGGCAATGGTGATGAAAACCAGCGGGAAGATAGGCAGCTGCTGGGGATGGGTATTGGGGAAGGCCGCCCAGTTGTAGAATTCGCAGCTGTTGGTGAACATGGCAATGGTCATGCCCACGGCCATGATGATCAGCACGGCCCCGAAGATGGGATACAGCCGCCCGATAATCTTGTCGATGGGCATGATGGTTGCCAGGAAGTAGTAGGCAAAGATGACGACGATCCAGAAGGTGATGTTCATGTAATCGGGCGTCAGCTTGGCAAGCAGACCGGCGGGAGCGGCCACGAAGACCACGCCGACCAGCACCAGCAGCACGATGGAAAAGACGCGCATGATCTGCTTGGCGACGTTGCCGAGGTTATAGCCGACAATGGTCGGCACGTTGCTGCCCTTATAGCGCAGGCTCAGCATACCGGACATGTAGTCATGCACGGCCCCGGCAAAAATGGTGCCGATGACGATCCAGAGCAGGGAAACGGGGCCGTAGAGAGCGCCCAGAATGGGGCCGAAGACCGGGCCCACGCCTGCGATGTTCAGCAGCTGGATCAGCCAGACTTTCCACATGGGCATTTCCACATAGTCCACGCCGTCGGCCATGGTCTTGGCCGGTGTGGGACGGTTGGGGTCCGCGCCGAAAATCCGGGTGACGATACCGCCGTAGACAATGTAGCCGACTATCAGAGCGGCTACCGCCAGAAGAAAATAAACGTAATTGGGCATGAGGCCTCCTCCAGAAACGACGCCCGCCGATAAACGTTGCCGGCAAGAGCGTCCTGTCACAATACTATTTTGTGGTAGCGTATTACAAAAAGGTCGTCAACGTGGGAAAAGGGGATGGCGGGCGCGTATCGGGACCCGTCGGCGGCTATCCGGCGGAAGGCGAAAGGGGAACGCTGAATCCGGGGAAAGAAAAGATAGGGCGTTCCACCTTTGAAAAAGGTGAAACGCGAGGCGGCGGCACAGCGCCGCCCGGCCTGAAGCGAGCCGGAAAAACCGCGTTTTTTCCGCGAAACGACAGGCCGTATGGTTTGAAACGCGCAGCGTTTCAAACTGAAATTGCTCTAAAAGGTCCCGCGGTAATATCGCAGAACCTTTTATCCCTGATAACATATCTTGCGAGAGCGGCGGCAAGGTGTCGCGTTCAAAAAATCGGGATGCCCCGGGACGGGGTGTGAAGAAACGGGTTGAGAGCGACCGGCCTATCTGGTGGCGACGCGGATGAACTCCAGCATCAGGCGCAGCTTGTCCGGGGGCAGGTGTTTCAGTTCCCTGACGATGGCGTCGGAAATTTTTGCAGAGTCCTTGAGGGAGTTGTTGAAATCAAGAAGTTCCGCAATGCTTATGTCGAAGGCGTCGGCAATTTTGACAAGGCTGGAAAGCGTGGGGTTGGCCGCCTTGCGTTCGATGTCGCGAATCAGCGTCAGCGAGACGCCCGTTTGCCGGGCCAGTTCCTCCTGCGAGATTCCGGCCTGTTTTCTCTTGGTTTTCAAATGGGTTGCCAGATTTTCGAATACGCTCGGCATGGGGTACTCCTTTCCCCTTCTAGCAGACCTGACAGAGGATGAAAACCGTCATTAAAACAACTTTTTTATGGGAAAAAATTTCCTATAATAGATGAACACCTAAAATATAGATAATTATTTCAATTACATAAAATATGGTGGCACGGTTTTGGCATATGCAGGGCAGGATTGCATTACCTCAAGGGAAGGGGAAAACCATGTCACTCGTTATCAATCATAATATGATGGCCGCCAATGTGGCCCGGAACCTCAATATTCATTACGGCAATCTGGCAACCAGCACGCAGCGCCTTTCCACCGGCATGCGCATCAATTCCGCGGCGGACGACGCCGCCGGACTTGCCATCCGCGAATTGCAGCGTTCGGATATTGCCGTGCTGATGCAGGGCGCGCGCAACGCCAACGACGCCGTTTCGCTGATTCAGGTGGCGGACGGCGCCATCAGCATCATCGACGAGAAGCTGATCCGCATGCGGGAACTGGCCGAGCAGGCCGCCACCGGCACTTATTCCTCCACGCAGCGCATGCTGATTGATTCGGAATATCAGCAGATGGCCTCGGAAATCACCCGTATCGCCAATGCCACCGACTTCAACGGCACCAAGCTGCTGGACGGTTCCCTGAGCGGCGCGCACGACGGCAGTCAGATGAACCCCACCGGCGCGCTCAAGATTCATTTCGGCACCGGCAACGATTCGGCCGAGGATTACTACTACATTCAGATCGGCGACTGCACCGCGGCGGGGCTGGGCGTGGGCAATACGGCCTTTGAATTTGTCGAGCCGCGGATTACCGAACTGACGACCGAGTATTATGAGGAACTGCGGGACGCCAGCGCCGAAAAGACATATCAGAGCACGTACACGGAAAAGTACGCCTCCTTCTACCAGGAGATTTACACGAAGCTCACTACCGGAACGCCGCCGCACGAAGGGCTTCCCGCCAAGGAAGCCAGCGAACAGGCCGCCGAGGAAGCCCGCCGCCTTGCCGACGAATACGCCTCCCAGGATCGGGACATGGTCAAGGCGGTCATGGACAAGATTTACGAGGATGCCTTCCAGCCCGCCTATGAAAGGGCGTACAAGGCCGCCGTGAGCGGGGGCATGACCCACGAGGAAGCGGACAGCGCGGCGAGCAAGACCGCGACCGAAGACGCCATTCAGGCCGTCTTTGAAAATTCCGAAGCCGCGCTCAATGCGGATTCCCTTGAGGGACTGACGGCAAATGCCGTGGTGGAGCGCGTTGAATCCGAAGCCTATGACGCCGTCTATCAGAAGGTCTACGCCTCGCTTTACAAGGATGCGGAACTCAAGGCCAAGAATGCCCTCGGCAGCGCCAGCCTTACCGTCACGCAGGCGGCAAGCCTGCGGCAGGGCGTGGAAGCGGCGGCGGACGAGGTGGCAAGCCGGATTGCCGCCGGGCTGAAGGATTCCATCTTTGCCGTTTACGGCGCGGACGGCGACCCGGACGATATGGCTGTGGCCATAGAGGACGCCCTTGCCAACGGGACTCCCTTCGGTTCCTTCACCTTCAGCGAGAACGATCTCCTGACCACGGTTGACATAGAACTGCAGAAGTCCCCCACGGAGACCGTCACCATTACGGCGCAAAACAGCGCCACGGCGCAGGATGTGACGGATATTTACAAGGAAGTCGGCGCTGGGACGAAGCCGACCCTGCAACTCATGCCTCCCCGCAACAGGGAAGGCGCGGACGCCTTCATCAATCATATCGGCTCGCAGGCCTATGATGCCGTTTATAATCAGGTATATAACAAACTGTATCCCAAGGCCATCACGGCGGCGGAAAATACTCTCGGGATTACCCGGCCAAACGACAAGTTGCGCGCGGAACAGATTCTGGCCATCCATAATGCCGTCCGTGAGCAGGCGACGACACTGGCGGAAAAGCTCAGGACGCAAGTGGAAGAGGGCATGGAGTATGTCTATTCCAACGCCTATGCCGGCGACGGTACGACAACCGGTTTTGACGTCTACTATCAGGAGGCTCTCAAGAGCTATCCCGAGGAAGTTGCGCGCCATATAGCGGAAACAAAGGCAAGCGACGACGGCTGGACGGCCATGATAAAGGCCGCGGAAGCCGCCGCGAACGACGGTACGCCGTTCGGCTTCCCCCTGGGCGCGAATCCGGAGAAGACGAACGAGAAGCTTGAGGCGAAGGACTTCAATGTCGCGGAGTTCCAGATAACTATCCCTCTCGTGGATGATCTCACGCGGACAACGCAGATTACGGTGGGGGCCTATACCGGGCGGGGGACTGACGTCAAGGCGGTGTACAAGGCAATCGGAACCGGCGCCCAGACCTATATGGACAATTACGGCATTCTGGGCAATCCCGACGGCGTCATTGACGCCGCGGAGTACTACGCGACGACCTTCAAGACGGATACCGTCGGGGCATGGGTTCCCTCCGGGGGCAACAACGTCCTGACCCAGGAAAACGCGCAGAAGGCCGTGGTGGCCATTGCCGACGCCATTGCCCGCAAGGACGAAATCCGCGCGCATCTCGGGGCGTTGCAGAACCGGTTTGAAAACACCATTACCAACCTGAATATTCAGGCCGAAAATCTGCAACAGGCGGAATCCCGCATCTCGGATGTGGATGTGGCGACGGAAATGACGGAATTTGTCCGGCAGCAGATCCTTTCGCAGTCGGCCATCGCTATGCTGGCGCAGGCAAACGCCCTGCCGCAGATGGCCATGCAGCTTATCAGCGGATAGGGCGGCGAAGCGGCGGCACAGCGCCGCCCGGCCGGAAACGCAACGCGTTTCAAACTGAAACTACTTAAAAAGACAACCCCGCCGGGGGAGTACGGGTGATGGAGCCCTGTCCCCCGGCAGAAATTCGGGAGAACTCTCATGATCACTTCGATTAACGGTCTTTATGCGGCCCTTGATCCTCGTTTTCGGGAACTGGAACGGAACGCGTCCGCGCTGCCGTCCATGCCTGCGCAGGAATCGACCGACGAGGTCAATATCCACACGCCCGTTCTTCTGACGGATGAGGAAGCGGCCGAGGCCATGTCTTCCGTCAGCAGGGCCACGCAGGAAAGCCCCGCCGAGGCGCTGAGCGTACATCGGGGCTTGACCTATGATCGCGTCATGCAGCTGCTGGAAGGACTTTAGAGCGTTCTTCTGAGGGGAAGGAAACCCCCTTATCTCTGCTGTCGATGCCCGTAGCTTCCTTCGTCGCAACGGGCACGGCCTTGCGGCCGCCTTCGGTCGCGGCTGGCGCACAAGGGTGTTTCGGCAGATTGTACCAAGAAAGTTAACAAAGGGATTGTCAAAAAAGAAAGCCCCAT
>CAJMRA010000180.1 GCA_905215675.1 uncultured bacterium
GGAACCCCCTCTCGCGCCAGCAGAGGGGGTTCCCCTCCCCCTGAATCTCAACTCTCAACCTGTCGTTTGTTTAATGCTCCAGCGCGGCGTCGTTGCCTCCGGCCTTGAGCAGGCTGCCCATATGGACGCGGGCGAGTTCAAGTTCGCTGTTGCTGACGGAGGGCATGTCGCCGGGGCGGGTCGGCATATCGTTGCCTTCGGCGACGATGGTCACGGCGGCGGCCATGCGGCCCATGACGCAGAAGAAGCGGCGGGGGTCCCAGCCTTCCTTTTTGACCCAGGCGGCCGCCTCGGGGGAATAGAGGAAGTCCGGCTTGCCCTTGCGGCGTACCGGGTGCGCCTCTTCCTTGTTGTCGCGCGCCCACTGACGGAAGCGGGGCAGCAGTTCCACAAAGGCCAGCACTTCCTTTTCCGTCACGGGTTTCTGTTTGTCATAGACCGTTACGGCGGCCTGTTGCCGCGCGGCGGCCTGCGCCGTCTGGACGCACGGCGTGGTCATGCCGACGGCAAGGGCCAGCAGCATTGCCGGAAATGCGCCCGCAGGAATCATTCCCATAGAATCCTCGTTGTTAGTAATTCACCGCGCTGATTTTCGCGAGCCGATCCATGTTGTGATACGACTCCACGTAGCGCAGGGTTCCCGTCTTGCCGCGCAGCACCAGCGAATGGGTCACGGCATGGCGCGAGCTGTAGCGCACGCCGCGCAGGAAATCGCCGCCGGAAATACCGGTGGCGGCAAAGAAGCAGTCGTCGCTCTTGACCAGATCATTGACGGTCAGCACGGCGCGCATGTCGATGCCCGCATCGACGATGGCGTCCTTTTCCACATAGGACTGCGGGTCGAGGCGCGCCAGAAGCTGGCCGCCCATGCCCTTGATGGCGCAGGCCGCAAGCACGCCTTCGGGGGTGCCGCCTGTGCCCATCATGATATCCACTTCCGAACGGGGGTCCACGGCCATGAGGGCCCCGGCCACGTCGCCGTCGGAATGCAGCTGAATCCGCGCCCCGACCTTGCGGATTTCCGCAATCAGGTTCTGATGGCGGGGCTTGTCCAGCACGAAGACCACGAGGTCCTTGATCTGCTTGCCCAGCGCGGCAGCCACGCGCGACAGGTTCACGTCCACGGGCGCGTCGAGGTCCACTACGTCGCGGGCTTCGCGCGAGACCACCAGCTTCTGCATATAGAAGCTCGGGCCGGGATTGAACATGCTCCCGCGCGGGGCCACGCCCACAACGGAGATGGCGTTGGGGCGGCCGTAGGCCAGCAGGCTTGTCCCTTCCACGGGGTCCACGGCCACGTCCAGCTGCGGGCCGTCGCCCATACCGACCTTTTCGCCGTTGTACAGCATGGGCGCGTGATCCTTTTCGCCTTCGCCGATGACGACCACCCCGTCCACATGCAGGGTGGAGAAGCTCACGCGCATGGCATCGACGGCCGCGCCGTCTCCGGCCTCCTTGTCTCCGCGCCCCAGCCAGCGCGCCGACGACAGCGCCGCCGCTTCCGTGATGCGTACAATATCAAGAGCCAGATTTTTCTCCGGTGCTTCAGGCATGATTTCCTCCATCTGCTGCGGGATTCAAAAGGGATTCAAGACTACGCCAGTCGCGCCGGGCTTTCAAGATGTCCCGATCGTAACTCCTCCGTTTTGCACACGTCCACCCGGCGCCCGCCGCCCCCCAGCCTCACATGGCGGCCGGTTCCGGGCGGCGGACCGGCAGGGGCAGGGAGCGCAGGGGGAGGCCCAGCAGAAAGGGAAGTTCGTCCCCGGCGGCCGCGCCCCGCTCCACGCACAGGGCGCGGAAGGCGTCGTCCCGGCGTTGCATTTCCTCCAGTCGGCGCAGCGCGTCCCGCCGGGCGGCCGCCACGTCGGCCGCCGGAATGTCCGGGCCGTAGGGAAGGCGCGCCCGGTATTGCAGGGCGGCATGTTCGGCCGCCGGGCACAGGGCGTCGTGGGCTTCCACGAGTTCCAGCCGCAGCGCCGCGTCCGGGCCGGACAGACAGTCCCGCAGCAGGGAACGCCGATCGGCCGTCGCCCCACGCAGGAGGGCCAGCAGGGACGCGGGGTCCCCGCAGGACAGGGCGCGGCACTGCTCCGGCCGGTCGTCATAGACCGTGCAGGCCGCCGTCCCGTCCCGCACGGCAAAAAAGAGGCACTGCCAGGGGTGGGCGGCGTCGCCGCTGCCGCGAAACTTGACGACTTCCCGCGCGAGGGGCAGAAAGCCCGGAATTTCGGAAAGGGTCGCGCCGGAGAGGACGCGCCCGGCGGCGTCGTCGCGTATCCACTGGCCCGCCCGCAGGGTACACAGATGCCGCAGGGCGAAGCGGCCTTCCCGCAGCAGCGCCGCATCCCGCGCCGTCAGGCTCGGTCCGCCCAGACGGCAGCACTCGCCGCAACGGCGGCACTCATGCGCTTGTTGATTCATGCTTTCCTCGTGGATTCGTCGTCCGTATCGGTCGCGGCCGAAACGGCATTGCGATGCAGGCCGTACTTGCGCAGTCTGGCATACAGCGCGGAACGGCTGATTTTCAGGACGGACAGCGCGCCGCGCCTGCCGTCTATGCGCCAGCCGGTGCTTTCCAGCACGGCGATGATATGGCGCTTTTCCACCTCCCGCAGGGAAAGGGCTTCCGCGTCGTCCGGCGGCGCGACGTCGCGCGCGGGAAGGGGCGCTTCCGGGGGACGGGGGCCGTCGCAGACCTCCTCATGAAAGGCCAGCGTCCGCCCGCCGCTCAGGATGACGGACTGTTCGACGACGTTGCGCAGTTCCCGCACATTGCCCGGCCATGGCCATTCCTCGAGCCGCCGCCGGTTGCCGTCGGAAAAATCCTCCACGCAGTCCCGGCGGTGCCTGTGGGCGAACAGTCGCAAGAAGTGGCGGGCCAGCGGCAGGATGTCTCCCCGGCGCTCCCGCAGGGGGGGAATCCTGAAATACAGGACCGCGACGCGATAGTAGAGATCCGCGCGGAAGCCGCCCTGACGCACGGCCTCGCCCAGATGCCGGTTTGTGGCGGCCACAAGGCGGAAATTGCTGTTGATGGACTGCGTGCCGCCCACGCGGCGGAAGGTGCGCTCCTGAAGCACGCGCAACAGCTTGGCCTGAACGCGCGGGCTGGCTTCGGTCAGCTCGTCCAGAAAAAGCGTCCCGTTTTCGGCCAGTTCCGCCAGTCCGATCTTGCTGTTCATGGCTCCGGTGAACGCGCCCTTTTCGTGACCGAAGAATTCGCTTTCAAACAGATCGTCCTGAAGACTGGCCATGTTGATGGTGACAAGCCGTCCGCTGCGGCCGCTTTTTTCGTGGATGCGGCGCGCCAGCATTTCCTTGCCCACGCCGGATTCGCCGTGCAGCAGGATGGAAGCGTCGGTTCCGGCAGCCCTGTCGATGTCGTCGAGAAAGGCGCGCATGGCCGAAGACACGCAGATCATTTCCCGCGCGGGTTCCCGCCCGCCCGCGCGCAACTGTTGCAGGGAGCGATCCGCCTCCAGCACGGCAAGACAGGACCACGCCAGCACACGCCCGATGTCGCGCAGCAGGCGTTCATCCAGCGCGGCCCGCACCTCGTCCCGGACGCGCCCCGCGTGAAAAAGAACGTACATGCCATGCGGACGGCAATCAACCGGCAGCCCCACCAGCTGTCGGGGGGCCTCCGCGTCCGGGGCCGCCGGAGCGTCCAGAAGGAGGGGGCCGCCTTCGGCCACCAGTTCGGCAAGTTCGGCCATGTTGGCCTGCGCGGCGGCCGGGAGCGGCGGCAGACCGCTTTCCGCGGCGGCCGTCAGGCGCGGGGGGGCGGACGGTTGCGGCACATGGAAGAGAAAGGTCCGCTCCATGCCGAGCAGGCGGCCGGATTCCGCCGTCAGCATCCGGGAGAAGGTTTCAAAGGAGGTTTCGGGACGCTGCGGACTGAAGCACTCGCGATAGGCGTCGAGCAGGGCGCGTCCCGACACGACGGTTTCCCTGCCGCGCAGATAATCGGGCACCAGCCGCAGCAGCTTCTGCGGCCAGAAGCGTTCTCCCAGGGCGGCGCAGGAACGCCAGGCCTCCCCGACCAGCAGCGCGGCCTTGTCCCGGTGGCCGTCCACCAGCAGCGCCGCCAGTTCAAGGCGGGTCTTGTCCGCTTCCACGGCGTTGTGGATGTCGTCGAAAAGGGCGACGGCCTGCCGGTAGGCGGCAAGGGCGGCGTCCACGGCCTGAGCGCGGGCGTGCAGGCGGCCCCGCAACCGCAGGGCGGCGGCCCGCAGCAGGCGATTCGGCCCGCGCAGGCAGCGTTCCAGCTCGTCCCGGAAGGTATAGCCCGGCAGGGGCGGCAGGCCCGCCGCGTCAAGGGCGGCCAGCAATTCCAGAAACATGCCGCCCAGATAGACGGGACGGCGATAGCCCTGACGCACCGCCCGTTCCAGCGGCGGCAGCATGACCCGGTAGGCCGCGGCCGTATGCCCGCAGTAAAGGTGATAATAGGCCAGATGGCGCGCCACCGTGACCGCGCTGGTGATGTCCGCCTGCCCGGAAATGCCCGCCAGCGCCAGATCGAGCTGTTCCAGCGCCTGTTCCGGCTTGTCCATGCGCAGATACTGGGAGGCCAGCTGCCCGCGGATGCTGAGGGCCAGCGAGGCGTCGCTGCGGACGGACGACTGCCGCAGGCGGGAGCGCAGCAGCGTCACGGCCAGATCGGCGTCGCCGCGGTTGGTGGCGGCAAAGCTCCAGTGGCGGACATAGAACATTTCAAAGAGATGTTGCCGCTGCGCGCGCAGGCGGCGGCTCACGCGCATGAACAAATCCATGGCGCGATCGTACTCGCCCCGGATGAAATGAAAGATGCCCAGATAGGGCGCGGCCGCTTCAAAGAGTTCGGGATCGCGCGCGTCTTCCAGCGCCCGCCGTCCCCGTTCCATCAGGGCATGGAAACGGGGGTTGTTGTGGCGTTCCGTATTGCAGACGTTCAGGCTGCCGACCAGCAGATCAAAGAGGATGCTTTCGTTTCTGTCCCCCAGACGCACGGCCTGCGCCCGGGCGCGCAGACAGAGCGGCGTCAGGCAGGGGATGAAGTTTCCCGCGCAGACGGCAAAGGTATGCAGTTCCCGGCACAGGGGCAGGAAGCGCCGCGTTTCCTCGTCCGAGGCGAGCGGCAGGCGGTACAGCCGTCCGGCGAGAAAGCGGAGCATTTCGCCGGTGAGAGCGGGGCGCAGGCGGTTGATCCGCGCCAGTCCCAGCGCCATGAGTTCTTGCAGCGCGTCCAGTTCCCGCCCGGAGCAGAGCCGATGGAGAAAGCCCGCAAAGGCGGAATGCTCCGGCAGGGCGCGCAGGCGCGCGGCCGCGTCGGCATGCTCCCGCAGCAGCGCGCGCAGGGGCGTCGCGGGCGGAAAGGTCGGGGGACAGGGAGGAAAAGCCCCCTGCGCGGCCCGTTCGGGCGGCATGTCCGCCAGCGTCTCCAGCGCGTCCCGCCGCCAGAAGCCCTGAAGCAGCGCGCGCAGAAAAACGCCTGTTTCCCGATGGGTATGCCAGAGGATGTTTTCGTTCATGCCCGCTCCCGCTGTTTCCCTGTTGCCACTGCCATTGCCATTCTTCTTCGCAGCCTGTTTGCTCGGGGGGAAGGGGAACCCCTCTGCTAGAGTATTTTATCTTTGAAATGGGTTGAGGGTTGAGATTCAGGGGGAGGGGAACCCCCTC
>CAJMRA010000181.1 GCA_905215675.1 uncultured bacterium
CGGGCCCCTTTCCGTTTATGTTATGACCCCCCCCATCGTTACCTGCTGGTAGAGTATGTGCGGGTTTTGGGGAGGATGGGGGAGTTTGAGGGGGGCCTTCCCCCTCAAGATAAAACGTAATGCGTCCTGAGCCTATCCCTGCTTCAGTTTCGTGATGAGTTCGCTGAGGGCGGCGGTTTCCGTCGACAGGGCGCCGATGGCCTGAACGGCCTGATGCATGGCGTCGACGGTCTGGCCGGACATGGTGCTGACTTCTTCGATGGAGCGGTTGATTTGTTCGCTGGCGGCGGACTGTTCCTCCGAGGCCGTGGCGATGGCGCTGACCTGCGTTGCGGAGTCGTCCGTATCGGCAACGATGCGTTGCAATGCCGTGCCGGACTGGTTGGCAAAGCTGGTGGCCTGTTCGATCTGGGTGACGGTTTCTTCCACGGCGGCGATGCTTTTGCGGGCGCTGTCCTGGATGGCCCGGATGGCATTATCCACATCCGTGGTGGAGGCCATGGTCTTTTCGGCCAGCTTGCGGACCTCGTCGGCCACCACGGCGAAACCGCGACCGGCCTCCCCGGCGCGGGCGGCCTCGATGGCGGCGTTGAGGGCCAGAAGGTTGGTCTGATCCGCAATATCGGAAATGACGCCCATGATCTGATTGATGTTATGGGTGTGCTGATCCAGCGCCGTCATGTGCTCCTTGAGGGTCAGCGAACCTTCATGGACGTGGCGGATACTTTCCAGCGCCTGATTGACGATATTGGCGCCTTCCAGGGCCTGCGCCTTGGTGGTGGAGGACATGGAAGAGGCGTCGGCCGCATTGCGGGCGACTTCCTGCACCGAGGCGTTCATCTGGTTCATGGCTGTGGCGGCTTCTCCCAGCCTGTCGGCGGACGTCCTGGCCATCTTGGTGGATTCCTCGACGGAGCCGGAGAGCTCGTCGGCCGATGTGGAAATGATGTTGACGGCCTGTTCCAGCTGCTGCGCGGCATAGAGCATGCCTTCGCGCTTGGCGTCCTCGGCCTGTTTGCGCGCCTTTTCGGCTTCTTCCGTGGCCTTGCGCGCGGCGTCGGCCTGCTTTTGGGCTTCGGCGCTTTCGGCGGCGGCGCTGTCCTGCGCCTTCAGGAGTTCGGCCACCATCTCGCGCAGATTCCGATGCAGGGCCAGCAGTTCGCCGGAAAAGGCGCTGTCCGGGGGAATTTGCGACAGATCGCCGCGCGCCACATGAGCCGTGGCCTTCATGATGCGGGTCAGGGGATTGCAGATGGAGCGGGCCAGTAGCCACGCCAGCAGCAACAGCGCCGCAATGATGACCAGACTGCATATCAGCAGCATCCTGATGGCGGAATAGGCCGAATCGGAAACTTCCGCCTCGTCCAGCAGCGAAACGAGATGCCAGCCCGCGGCGGTGGGCAGGGAGCCCGCCAGCCGGGAGATGCCGTCAAAGGAAATGACGGCAATATTCATGCTCGTTCCGAGCATGGCCTTGAGTTCCGGCGCAAAGGTGTCTACCGGCTGCATCAGATGTTCGGGATTGCGCGGCGAGCAGATCATGCGCCCGGCGCCGTCCACAATGGCGAAGTAGCCGGTGCGGCCGAAGTTCATGTTCTTGAACATGGCGTCGATGTTCTTGATGCTGATATCCGCGCCGATGACGCCCAGCGTCTCGCCCTCGGGCGTGGAAAGGCGCAGGGAAATGGGCACCACGATTTCCCCTGTCAGGGACTGATAGGCGTCGCCGATGCAGGCCCCGCCGGGCGTGGCCATGTTCTGCTTGTACCAGGGACGCTGGACGGTGTTGAATCCCGCGGGAATGCTGCCCGGCAGACTGGTTGCATAGCTGCCGTCGGGGAAGCCGATATAAATTTCCGCAAGATCAGGCGAGGCTTTTTGCAGATTTTGCAGCAGCGCGAAGATTTCCCGCCCCTTGGGCGAGAGGGCGGAAACGTCATAGGGGGTTGCGCTGGTGGTGGCGGCAAAGCTGGGGAATTGCCTGGGGCTCTCCTGCAGGGCCGGCAGCGAGGCGAGATAGCGCAATTTTTCCATGCGGGAAGCAAAGAAATCCCTCAGATAGATGTCGGTAAGGCGCAGCTGGTTTGTGGCGTCCTGATTATACAGCGTCAGGTCGGTGTCTCGCATTTTCCAGAAGGAAATGCCCGAGACTGCTCCGGCGGAAATGACGATGCAGAGCAGAAAGCCAAGCATGAATTTTACCTTGATGGACATGAGCACCTCGGTTGCCGGTTTGGGAATCGCGGGGGCGTCGTCGGCGCGGCATACCGCTGACGCAGCGAAAATGTTTTTATAAGTAATATTCCGTTGTTACAGGAAAAGCAACGAAAAGCCGTCATGAGAGCATTTTCGTCCCGTCGCTTTGCGGAAAAAAAACGCGGTTTTTCCGTCCGCTTCGGGCCGGGCGGCGCTGCGCCGCCGCCTCGCGTGATCCCTTTTTCAAGGGAAAAACGCTCTATTCCGGGGGCGGGGGCGTCATGCCGCAGTTGGGCGTCATGCCCCGATCCCGCAGATAGTCGCTTCCCCAGCGGTACATGGATTCCAGAAGGGGGCGCAGGGAAAGCCCCAGCGGCGTCAGCGAATATTCCACCCTGGGAGGCACGACGGGATAAACCTGCCGATGGACGAGTCCGTCCTCTTCCAGTTCCCGCAGCTGCTGCGTCAGCATTTTGGGCGTGGCTCCGGCAACGAGCCTTTGCAGCTGCGAGAAGCGCAGGACGCCGGGTGTCAGCTGCCAGAGAATCAGCGCCTTGTACTTGCCGCCGATGAGACGGAGGGTTGTCGCTACGGGACAGCGGCAGCCGTCCTGCGGCAGTCTGGGGGACTCCGGCGGGCAATGGGCACAGCAATGGGACATGGGATTACCTTCCATAGTATGGTTCAGGGTACTTGCTATTTATATGGTGCGTTCTTGCCAATAGGATAATTATGCCTAAGATGATGGGCCAGGGCAACAAGGTTTCCCGTTTTCGGGCGGGTAAGGGGGATATATGCAAAAGGCGTCGTTTGCCGTGACCGGCATGACCTGCGCCGCGTGTTCGGCTCGTGTGGAAAAGGCCGTCCGGCAGGTTGCGGGCGTAAAGGATGTGACCGTCAATTTGTTGAAAAACAGCATGAAGGCGGAGTTTGACGAACGTGTCGTTTCTCCCGAGCTGATTGAGGATGCCGTGCGTCGCGCCGGGTACGGCGCGCAGGCCCGCGTCGCCGGGGGGCGGCGCGCCGACGGCGGCGGAAACAGGGGGGCGGACGCCGTGGAGGACGAGCTGCGCGCCATGCGTCGGCGGCTGCTGGTTTCCTTCTGTTTTCTTGTGCCTCTGATGTATGTGTCCATGGGGCACATGCTCGGCCTGCCGCTTCCCGGGATGCTGCGTCCCGCCGCGCATCCGCTGACGTCGGCGTTTGCGCAGTTCCTGCTGACGCTGCCGATCATGATTGTGAACGGCAAATATTATCGCGTGGGGTTCAGAACGCTGTTTTCCGGCGCGCCGAACATGGATTCCCTGATTGCCATCGGTTCCGGCGCGGCCGCGTTTTCCGGCATCTGGTCCATTGCGGCCGTGGGGCTGGCGCTGGAGCAGGGCGACATGGCCGGGGCGCAGGCTGCGGGAGGTCGCCTGTACTTCGAGTCGGCGGCCATGATTCTGACCCTGATCACGCTCGGCAAGTTTTTTGAGACGCGCGCCAAGGGAAAAACATCCGAAGCCGTTGCCAAACTCGTGAGTCTTGCTCCCCGGACGGCGACCGTTGTGCGGGACGGCAGGGAGTCGCGCGTTCCGGTGGAAGAGGTGCGCGCAGGGGATGTGCTCGTGGTGAAGTCCGGGGAAAGCGTTCCCGTGGACGGCGAGATTCTGGAAGGCGGCGGTTTCGTGGACGAATCCGCCATTACGGGCGAGAGCATGCCGGTGGAAAAAACGCCGGGAGCGCAGGCGACGGGCGCGACCATCGTCACATCCGGGCATTTTCGTATGCGCGCCCTGCGCGTGGGCGACGACACCACGCTGGCCCGTATCGTCCGTCTGGTGGACGAAGCCACGTCGTCCCGGGCGCCCATAGCCCGTCTGGCCGACAGGGTGAGCGGCATTTTCGTGCCTGTGGTCATCGCTATTGCCGTTGCGGCCGCCTGCGTCTGGCTGCTGCTGGGCAAGGATGCGGAGTTCGCGCTTTCCATCGCCATTGCCGTGCTGGTCATTTCCTGCCCCTGCGCCCTGGGGCTGGCCACGCCCACGGCCATCATGGTCGGTACCGGGCGCGGCGCGGCCAACGGCATTCTGTTCAAGTCTGCGGAAGCCATGGAAGCCATGCAGGGTATCGACGCCGTGGTGCTGGACAAGACGGGCACGGTGACCGGCGGCACGCCCGAAACAACGGATATTCTTCCGGCTGAGGGCGAGGACGAGGCCGGGCTGTTGCGCGTGGCCGCGTCGCTGGAGCGTTTGTCGGAACATCCGCTGGGCAGGGCCGTCGTCCGGGAGGCGGAACGGCGTTCCCTGACGACGGAGGAGGCGACGGCCTTTTTCCAGACTCCCGGGCAGGGGATCGGCGGGCGTCTGGGGGAACGGCGCTGTCTGGCCGGGAATGCCCGTCTGATGGAGGCGAACGGCATCTCTCTTTCCGAAGGCGTGCGCGCCTCGGCGGCGTCGCTGGCGGCGGAGGGCAAGACGCCATTGTTCTTTGCCGCCGACGGCAGGCTGCTCGGCGTCATCGCCGTGGCGGATGTGGTCAAGCCCGGCAGCGCGCAGGCCGTCGCGGATCTGGAAGCGCTCGGCATTCAGGTGACCATGCTCACGGGCGACAATGCCGTGACGGCCGCCGCCGTGCAACGGCAGGTGGGCATCCGTCATGTGGTGGCGCAGGTGCTGCCGCAGGACAAGGAGCGGGAGATTCGGCGGCTTCAGGAGCAGGGGCGCAAGGTGGCCATGGTGGGGGACGGCATCAACGACGCTCCCGCGCTGGCGCGGGCCGACGTGGGCATCGCCATCGGGGCCGGCACGGATATCGCCATAGAATCTGCCGACGTGGTGCTGATGAAGAGCGCGCTTCCCGATGTGGTCACGGCCGTGGAACTCGGCCGCGCCGTCATGCGGACCATACGGCAGAATCTTTTCTGGGCCTTCTTTTATAATATCATCGGCATTCCCGTAGCCGCAGGCGCGCTGTACGCCGTATGCGGGCTGACGCTCAATCCCATGATTGCGGCCGCGGCCATGAGCTGCAGTTCCGTAAGCGTCGTGACCAACGCCTTGCGGCTGCGTTTTTTTACCCCTCGTCATGCCCTTGCCGCGGCGGCCGTCGCCGCGGGAGCGGCGTCTTGCGAACCTCAGCGGAACAGGAGTACCGCCATGCAGACCATCATTGATATCAACGGCATGAATTGCAGCCATTGCAGCGCTTCCGTGGAAAAGGCCCTGCGGGCCGTCGCGGGCGTCGGCGACGTATCCGTGAGCCTTGAAAACAAAAATGCCGTCGTGACGCACGACAATGCCGACGTGAACGCCATGAAGGCCGCCGTTACCGAAGCCGGTTTTACCGTCGTCGGAGTGAAGTAGGAACAATTTGCTTGCCTGCCTGAGGGGAAAGATTCCCCATTGCGTTGTCGGCCGTGTCCGTTCCTGTAGACGGGCACGGCCG
>CAJMRA010000182.1 GCA_905215675.1 uncultured bacterium
GGGGGTTCCCCTCCCCCCAAAAGACTTACGAAACTTTAACAGACCCTACGTGCGCGGCAGATGCATGGACTGTTCTCTGCGCAGCTTGCGGCGGCGCAGGGTCAGCCGCCAGACCCAGGACAACGCCACGGCAATGACGATGCCGATATAGGCGCGCAGGACGCGACCGGCGTTGAAAGGTTGTTCAAAGCCCCAGGTTCCGGCGCGATCCCAGGCGGGGTGATAGATGCCCCAGCCCATGGCAAAGACCAGCAGCAGCACGCCCAGCGCGCCAACCAGCCAGTAGAGCGGTACGGCTTCCTCCCAGAAGAAGGAAGAGCGGTAAAAGCGACGATGGGCAAGGCAGACGGCCAGCAGTATGACGGCGACCATGGCGGCCGTCAGCCAGCCGAAACTTTTGAGCAGGGCCCCCACGATACCCAGCGAAAGGAAGATGACGGCAAGCCGGAAGGCGCGCCGCTGTCGCCGCTCCAGCCCGTAGGAGATGAACAGCAGCATGGCGCCGGAAAGCGCGCAGACGAAATGTCCACCCTGCACGAGCCAGCCGGGAAGAACGCTCATACGGTACATCATCGGCGTGAGGCAGGGCAGCGTTGCGGAAACCAGCAGGATGCACCCGGCGGCAAAGGTGATGTAGGCGGCAATGGAATGCGAAAGGACGAACAGCCAGCGCCCGGCCTCCCGGAGCGCGTCGGTGCGCTGCCGGGCCTCGTAGACGGCCAGCAGGACGGCGGCGGCCAGCAGGGGAATGATATAGTAAATCAGGCGGAACAGCAGCACCGCCGCCACGACGGCCTTTTCATTGGGCGTATGCGTCAGGTGCAGGATGACCAGCTCGAACACGCCCACGCCGCCGGGCACGTGCGTCAGGACGACGGCCACCTGCGCCATGAGATAGCCGGGCAGGAACTCTATGAAGCTCAGACCGATGTCATGGGGCAGCAGCACATACATGCAGGCCGCGGCGGCCACGATGTCGATACCGGCCACAAAGAGCTGGGCAAGCGCGATGCGCGGCGCGGGAAAGACGAACTCCTTGCCGAAAACATGCAGGGGCTTGCGGACCGTGAAGCAGAGGACGATATAGGAAAGCGCCGCGGCCAGCAGGACGGCGCCCAGCAGGCGCACATCATGTATGGGCATCTTTTCAAGGAGTTCCGGCGGCAGCGTCGGCGGGCAGACAAGAAAGACCACACCGCAAAGGCCCAGCGCCCCGACCCAGAAGGTCACGGCCAGCATCAGCACCAGACGGACGATTTCCTCCAGCCTGAAGCCCCAGGCGGAATAGAAGCGGTAGCGAACGCTCGTGCCCCCCAGCAGGGCCCCGAAATTGTAGCTGACGGCCTGCCCGACCAGCGACACCAGCCCCACGCGCGGCAGGGGCAGTTGCTTGTGAATGGCCTTGAGCGCCAGCCAGTCGTACCCCACGAGAATGCCGTAATTGATCACCATCAGCACCAGGGAAAAGACGATACTGCCGTAGGACACCTGAGCGATGCTCTCGCGTATCTGCTGGATGCTGTAGGCCTCAAGTTTGCGATACAGGAGGTAGATGGCCAGAACAAAAAGGGTCGCGATCAGGATCGGCCCGAGATAACGTAAATATTTCTTCATGCTGGCCCCAAAAAGGTCTTGTTGACTGC
Source organism: uncultured bacterium (assembly GCA_905215675.1). Taxonomy (GTDB): domain Bacteria; phylum Desulfobacterota; class Desulfovibrionia; order Desulfovibrionales; family Desulfovibrionaceae; genus Desulfovibrio. Next base: position 1,644 of record CAJMRA010000182.1, read on the forward strand.
GGGGAGGGTCGGAACGGACTCTCGCGTTCACCATATATTCAGAAAGCGCAGGGCGCAAGCCGCCTGCCGCCGCATCCTCGGGGACTTGACCTGTCGCCGGGGCCGGACTATAAGAAGGCTTCAAGCAACGTGCGTTCCGCCTCTCCGGCGGACGCTTTTTTTATTGCGCATCGTTTTGTACTTTGACGAGGAAGAAGCATGAACGTGACCAGCATCCCTATCTCCAAGCAAGGCTATAAAAAGCTTGAAGACGAATTGGCCCGCTTGAAGAGCGAGCGCCCGGCCATCATTCAGGCCATCAAGGAAGCCCGCGAGGAAGGCGACCTGCGCGAAAACGCGGGCTACGACGCCGCGCGCGAACGCCAGGGCATGGCCGAAGCGCGCATCAAGTACATCGAATCGCGCATGGCGCTGTATCAGGTCATCGATCTGGACAAGCTGAGCGGAGACAAGGTCGTTTTCGGCGCGACGGTGGAAGTGGAAGACGTCGATACCGAAGAAAGCCGGACCTTCACCATTCTCGGCCCGGATGAAGCCGACCCCGCAAAAGGCTCCATTTCCTTCCTGTCGCCCGTGGGGCAGGCGCTGCTCGGCAAGGAAGAAGGCGATGAGGTCAGCGTCGACATTCCGCGCGGTCGTGTGACCTACGAAATCGTTTCCATCACCTTCAACGGCTCCAAGGTTCTCGACTAGCGCATTTTCAGTTTGAAACCCGTTGCGTTTCAGACCATACGGCCTGTCGTTGCGCGGGAAAACGCGATTTTTCCACTCGCTTCGGGCCGGGCGGCGCTGTGCTGCCGCCTCGCGTTTTCACCTTTTTCAAAGGTGAAAACGCTCATGAATCCTGTCCGCATATGCGGCGGGGCAAGGCTTTTCGCCTTTGCCGCGCGCCGTTCCGACGAGGGAAGAACCGACAAGGCAGTTCTTCCCTCTTTTTCGCCCGGCGCGGCAACGAGACATTTTCAGCGTGCAACGCGTTGCGTTTCACGCCATACGGCCTGCCGTTCCGCGGAAAAACACGTTTTTCCCGCTCGCTTCGGGCCGGGCGGAGGCACAGCCGGGGAGGATCGGAGCCGCCCCTTGGAGAACGAAAAGAAATTTGCTATACTGGGACGTTACCTTTCAACGCCCCTGTTTCGTTCACATTCCCGCAGCAGTCGGAACCACATGAGCGCATCCTCCCTGCCCCGCATACTGTACCTTCTGGCCGCCGTTGCCTGGCTCCTGCTGCTGAAGAGCAATCCCGTCACGCTTTTTCTGGCCGGATGCGCCGCCTGTCTCAGCCTGCCCGTCTATCGTCATCTGCGCATCAAGGGCAGGCGGTGGCGCGCGCGCCTTCTTCTGCGCAAACGCGGCGGCTGGCCGGGAAAGTGCCTTTTCCGCCTCAGCCGCTCCATGCCGATTCTGCTCTATACGACCGGCATCGTCGTCTGCATCTGCACGCCCATTGCCGTTCTCGTGCTGCTCGTCTCGCCGCAAATCGCGGGCGGCGTGGCCCGTCTGCGGGAACTGCAGGCCAACAACTTTCAGCTCCCGCCGGAATGGGTCGCCCATATTCAGTCACTGCGCGCCGATCTGGCGGACTATCCCCGCATAGAGCGGGCGCTGAACGACGCGCTCGGGCAGGTGGACAGCCTCATCGGCGACACCATGGGGCAGCTCATCAACCGCGGCTTCGATCTTGTCGGCGGAACCATGTCCGCCCTCTGGACGCTCTTTCTCTTTGTGACGCTGACGGTCATTTTCGCCACGTCGGCCCAGCGCATCAACCTTGTCATGGCGCGCCTGTTCTCCATTCCCGTGCCCATGCTCAAACGCTTTGTGCTCGCCATTCGCCGTGCCCTTCGGGCCATCCTCATGGGTATCGTGCTGGTGGCCACCATGCAGGGCGTCCTCTGCGGCTTCGGCTTCGCCGTGGCCGGTATCCGGCAGCCGGCCTTCTGGGGACTGCTCGCCACGCTCGTGGCGCCCATTCCCGCCATCGGAACGGCGCTTGTCTGGGGACCGCTCTGCCTCTCTCTCTGGTTCAGCGGCGGCGCCATGCCCGCCGTGGGCCTCGCCCTCTGGGGTTCCGTGGTCGTTGCGGGCGTGGATAACATCTTCCGCCCGCTTTTCCTGCGTCAGGGCATCAACGCCCCCTTCTTTGTCCTCATCATTGCCATTCTCTGCGGCCTTGCCAGCTTCGGCCCCGTGGGTCTCATTGCCGGGCCCATTCTGCTGGCCTTTGCCCTGCAAGCCGTGGAAGAAGGCAACCGACTCTATCATGCGCCCAATTCCCTCAAGGCCTGAAGGCCTCCTCCGCTTTTTCCTCGCCGGCCTTCTGGTCCTGCTGGTCCTGACGCCGGCCCTGTCGGCTTCGGCCAGAGTCCCGGCCCGGTCCGCCATCCTCTATAATCTGACGACCGGCAAGGTTCTCTACGCGCAAAATGCCGATACCACCATTCCTCCGGCCTCGCTGACAAAGCTCATGACCATGATGCTGACGCTGGACGCCGTCCGCCAGCGCAAGATCTCGCTCAAGACCTGGCTGATTGCCAGCCGCAAGGCCGCGCGCACCGGCGGATCAAGCATGCACCTGAAAAACGGGGAACGTATCCGGCTGGAAAACCTGCTTTACGGCATGGCCGTGGTTTCCGGCAACGACGCCGCCGTGGCCGCCGCGGAAAAAGTGGGCGGCAACACCCGGCACTTCGTGCGCCTGATGAACCGCAAGGCCCGCGCGCTCGGCATGAAGCACACCCAGTTCAAGAACGTCAACGGCCTGCCCGCGGCCGGACAGCGCACCACGGCGCGCGACATGCTGACGCTCTCCTGCGCCTATCTGCGCGCCCATCCCTCGGCCCTGCGCTACCACTCGCCCCGCAGCTTTCGCCACGGCCGCCGCCTCATGCGCGCCACCAACAAGCTGCTGGGCGTCGTGCCCGGCGTCGACGGTCTCAAGACCGGCTGGACCGTCGCGTCCGGCTACAACATCATTGCCACGGCCGAGCGCAGGGGAACGCGCCTGATTGCCGTGGTCATGGGCGGCGCAACCGCCGCCAGACGCGATGCCGCGGCGCGCAGGCTTCTGGAGGCCGGATTCAGGTATCCGGCCTCGCCCGCCAATGTGGAACGGCAACTTTCACGAAGCACGAAACGGCGCTGACCTTGACCGAAAACCGGCGCGCGCCTACTATGACACAAAAGCATCGACCATACCCAAGCCATGGAGGCCAGCATGTTCAATATCGGCACGCAGGAACTGCTTCTTATCCTTATCGTGGTGCTGCTGCTGTTCGGCGCAAAAAAGCTGCCGGAAATCGGCGGCGGACTGGGACGCGCCATTCGCAACTTCCGGCGCGCCTCGTCCGAACCCGATGAAATAGACATCACGCCCACCAAGGACAAGACCGGTACCAACAGCACCAATAACGGCGACGGCATGCCCAAGGCCTAGCCCGCACACGGGAGGACAGCACATGAAATCGGAACAACTGTCGGTCTTTCTGGAAAATCGGGCCGGACGTCTTGCCGAAGTGACTCACACGCTCGCGGAAGCGGGCGTCAATATCCGCGCGCTGTCGCTGGCGGATACCTCCGACTTCGGCATTCTGCGCCTTATCGTCTGCAATCATGAAAAAGCCCAGACTGTCCTCAAGGAAAAGGGCTTCACCCTCGGTCGTACCCATGTTGTCGCCGTGGAAGTTCCCGATCAGCCCGGCGGGCTGGACGCCATCCTGCAACTCATGTCCGCCAACAATATCAATGTGGAATATATGTACGCCTTTGCTCAGAGCGCGACCGACAACGCCGTCATGATCTTTCGCTTCGACAAGGTTGACGCCGCCATCGACATCCTGCAACAGAACAATTTCTCCATCCTGCCGCCGCAGCGTCTCTGCGATCTCTAGGGCGTCTTACCACTAAATCGTTCTTCTGGGGGGAAGGGAACCCCCTTGGCTAGCGCACAAGGTGG
>CAJMRA010000183.1 GCA_905215675.1 uncultured bacterium
CCCTTGTGCGCTAGCCAAGGGGGTTCCCCTCCCCCAAACAACACACACCCACACACACCAAAAAAAACAGGCGGAAAGAACATGTCGAGGTTGCAGGAGTATCGGCGGCGGATGGGCGCGGCGGGCGTGCGCGTGCCCGGGGCGGTGCGTGTGGCGGCGGCGCCACAGGGAGCGGACGGGGCGGCGCGGGAGCTGGCGGCGGCGGTGGACGGGGCTCTGGGGCAGGCGGGGCGTCTGCTGGCGCGGGAGCATGTGCGGACGGAGCGGACGCGCATGGACGAGAGCCTGCTTGCGGCGCGCAAGGAATTTTCGGAATGGCAGGCGACCTACATGCAGGAGCATCAGGGCGGTAACGCGCTGCATGCCGGAGAGGATTTTCGCGCGAAGATGGACGAGATTGCCGGGAAGTACCGGCAGGCGTTCAACGGCCCCGACAATGAGGTTTTCGGGCAGCTGCTCGGGGGGCAGATGGCGGCGCTGCGCCTGCGGGCGGGCGAGCAGGGCGACGCGTATGCGGCGCGGCAGCGCGGACTGTGGGAAAACAGCGTGCTGGAGGGGCGGAAGGCGCAATTGCTGGCCGATGCCGAAAGCGAGCCGGGGAATGGGGCGTGGCTTGATTTTCAGCTGGGCGAATACGGCAGGGCGCTGGAGGCGCGCGGACTGGATGCGACCGCGCCCATGCGGGAGCTTGCCGACGCGGTGCAGCTGCGGCGGGGGCTGTCCTATGTGCGGCGCGGCGAGCTGGACGCGGCGACCGGCCTGTTGCAGGGCTGGAAGTCCGGCCCCCTGCGGCCGGGGGACATTTCCGCGCGGTACGAGAGCGGCGCGGACGGCAGCGCCGCCATTGGTTATGACGGCACGGGCGGCACGTCCTATGGGCGGTGGCAGTTTTCCAGTACGCGGGGGAGCATGGACGGCTTTCTGCGTTTCCTTGAGGGCAGGGGCGGAGAGGCGGCGGCCGTGGCCGCGCGGCTGCGGGCGGCGGGGCCTGCCGATACGGGCGGCACATCCGGGGCCATGCCGGAGGCGTGGAAGCGGGCGGCGCAAACGCCGGGCTTCGGCGACTGGGAACGGGAGTTCGCGCAACGGGAATTTTACGAACCGGCCGTGCGGGGACTTCCCGCCGGGGCGGCCGCCGCCGTGGAGCAGTCGCCCATGCTGCAACAGATGGTCTGGAGTACGGCCGTGCAGCACGGAGCCGGGGGCGCGGCGGACATTTTCCGCAAGGCGTGGCGAGACGGCATGACGGACGCCGACTTTGTGCGCGCGGCGTATGAGGAGCGCGCCGGGCGCTTCGGAAGTTCCGCGCCGGAGGTGCGGGCATCGGTGCAACGGCGCTTGCGGCGCGAGGCGGGCGATATTCTGGACGGCCTTTCCGGCGCGGGCGGCGTCAACGGTATGAGCCTGCAAACCGCCATGCGGCTTGAGGGCGCGATCGACAGGGAACGGGCCGAACTGGAAGCCGCGGAGCGCAAGCGCAAGGAGCAGGCCAGGACGGCGGCGGCGGGCTTTGCCGATGCGGCGGCCTGCGGGGCGACAGACGGGGACTTTTCGGCGGCGGCCGCCGTGGTGGCCGAAGTGGAAGGGCTGGACGCCGACGCCGGACAGAAGCTGAGGGCGCGCCTGAACGCGCGGCGGGCGGCATGGGACGTCATGCGGCTGCATGCCGATCAATCCCTGCTCGAGCAGCGCGACGCCGCCCTGAGCGCGCTTGACGCGCATGAGACGCCCGCCGATGCCCGCGACGCCCTGTCCCCGAAATCCGACGCGGAAAGCCTTATCAATCAGCGCATTCAAGGATTCAGGGACGATCCGGCGGCCTTTGCCGCCGCCGCCCGCCCGGAGCTGCTGCGGGACGATCTGAGCCCGGCGGAACGGACGCGCCGTCTGCTTGAGGCGCAGGCGACCCTCGGCAGGGGATTGAGCGTCGCGCCCCGCGTACTGACAAAGGCACAGGCGGCGGATACGGAACGCGCCTTTGCCGAAAGCGACCCGCAAACGCGCCTGCAACTGCTGACGGACATGCGCGCGGGCTACGGCCCGTATTTCACGGCGGCGGCCACGGAGGCCAGACTGCCCGCGCCGGTGATTGCGCTGGGTTCGACGCTGGATCGTCTGCCGCCCTCAAGGGCGGCCGTGCTGCTTGCGGCCGCCACGGCAAAGGAAAGCGACATTCCCGGCGTCGATAAGGACGCGCGGGCCTCGGCGCGGGACGCCGTGGCCGGTCTGGACTTCATGCGGCAGCTTACGGCGGCGTCGCGCCGTTTTCCCGGCAACGAGGCGGCGCGGGCGCTGGCCGCGTCCTGGGAAAAGATGCTGACCAATGCGGCCCTGATGGGCGTGGAGCCGGACGAGGCGGCGACACAGTTTGAAATCGCCGTCGAGGCCGATCCCGACGACGGCGGCGGGCATATCCTGCTTTTGCCGAAAGGAAGTCTGCCCGGCGGCTGGGATGTTGACGACGTGGCCGAGGCCGCCGAAGCCGCGCGGGAGGTCGTGCGGCGGCGACTGACGGACGCCCTGCCGCGCGGGGAAACGCCCCTGCAACGCCGCATGCTGGAACGCGGCGCGCGCCATGCGGCGGACTCCGGCGTCTGGGTTTCCGCCGCCGACGGCGGAAGCGTGCATCTTGTGGACGAGGTGACGGGCAGGCCCGTGACGTATCCCGACGGCGCGCCCGTGGCCTTTTCGCTGCAAGAGCTTGCCGCCGTTGCCGCCGACCGGCGGCGCGCGACGGACGCGACGTTTTCCGGGCGGAACAACCGCCTTTTCGGGGGGCGCTGATGCTGTTTGAACAATGCTTTGCCGGTTTGCCGACGGTCAACGCCCGCGATCTCGTCGCGTCGTGGCGTCCGTCCTATGGGGAATGGCTGGGGGCACAGGCGGCGGAGGGTTTCGACCACACAACCACGGGCCGGTATCTGGAAGAAAAGAACATCGCCCTGGAAGAGATGAAGGCGGGCGAGTATGACCCGGCGTATGCGCTGCAACAGGATGCCGACGCCCTGAGTCCGGGGGCGCTGCGGCAGGCCTTCGCCCTCAAGGGCTGGACGCCGCCCGCTCCGGATCATGCGCATGCCATGAAGGAGGCGGACTGGAAGGCGTCGCCCTGGTACAGGAAGGAAATCCCCTTCCGGCCGGACATGACCGAAACGCGCGCCCGTATCATGGCGGAGAACTTTGACCGCCGCCGCTACCGCGATCAGCTTCTTGCTCGCGGCGGCGAGGTCTACAACGGCGCGGGAGACATGGCGCTGGGCTTCGGCGCGGCCCTGCTGGGCAGCCTGCCCGATCCGATCACTGTCCTGCCCGTGGGCGGCGGCATGGCGGCGGCCTCCAGGGCGGGCACGCTGGGCCGCGCGCTGCTGACGGGCGCGAAAACCGGAGCCGTGGAAGGCGCGGTCTCCACGGCGCTGACGGACGCTGTTGTCCTGCCCGATTTGGCGTCGCGGGGCGAGGATGAGGGCTTTGCCGATCTGGCGCTGGACACGCTGGCCGGAGGCGTGCTTGGTTCGATCTTCGGCGCTTCCGGCGGCCTGCTTGCCCGCCGCGCGGCACTGCGACGCGGCGCTTCCGGCGGCCTGCTTGCCCGTGCCGGAGAAGGCCCGGCAACACAGCCCGCGGAAATCCTCCATCCCGGCGAACCGCTGCGGGACTTTGACAGTTCTCCCGATAACGGCTTTCTTGATGCGACCGGACAGGGATCTGTCACGCATGACGATGCGGCGCAGGCCGCGCGGGCAGACAACGATTTGTTGCGGCAAAGCTGGACGGCGGGCGATCGCCGCGCCGTTGCGGATGCCGTCGCCCTGAGCATGAACGACGTGGCCGACGGACGCCCGGCGGACGTGTCGGCAGTGCTGCGGGAATCAAGGACACTGGAGCGGGCTTACAACAGCGTATTACGCAATCCGCTGAACGGCAGCCCGGACGATGTGCTGGCAACGCTGCAACCGGAGGATATAGAGCGCGTGCTTGTGCATCGCGGCCCGGCGGTCATGCGGGACGGGCACATTGTAGTGCAGGGGAGAACGCTGCAACGGGAGACGGGCTACGGGAAAGGCGGTTTCGGCCTTGTGAAGATCATCTTTGCCCACGGGGAGGGGGGAAACAAACGCCCGGACATGCCGCCGGTTACGCGGGAAGATGTCATTGCCCTGCCCCGACGGATCCGGGAGTATGCGCCGATCGAACGCACGGATAACGCAAACGGCTCTGGTGTGACGCGTTGGAACATTCCCCGAGAGGACGGTAACTATCTGGCAATTGTTGTGGGAAGAGGTGCGGACGGCGCGGATTCGCGCCTTGTGACTATGTATGTGGACGAGGAAGGCGTGGAGCCGTCAAAAAAGAAAACCCGCTCAGGGTCTCTTCCCCTACCGGAAGAGCGGGGGAAGGATACGCGTCAGGGGATTTCGCATTTCGCACCTGACGGCCTGAGCGGGCAAAGTCATATGACTGATTCCAGTTTGCCGGAAACCGCTCCCCTTGTCAATCGTCCTGCCCCTGATTTTTCGACCGCCGCGGAACCGTCCGCCCTGCCGCGCCTGACGCCGGACGAGGCCCGGCGGGCGGAAGCGGAGGCGCCGGCCGGACAGGACGAGGCCCTGCGTCAGGATATGGATGACCTTGAGGCGCGCGGCGCGGCCGACGCCGGGGAAGTGGCCGCATCCCGCACGAATGCGGAAAGCAGCGAAGCCCTTGGACGTGAGGCACTGAATTCTGCCTGGGCGGTGGAGGAATAGAGCGTTTCACCTTTGAAAAAGGCGAAACGCGAGGCTGCGTCACAGCGCCACCCGGCCCGAAGTGAGCGGAAAAACCGCGCTTTTTCCGCGAAACGACAGGCCGTATGGTTTGAAACGCGGAGCATTTCAAACTGAAATTGCTCTAGTGCAGGGGAGAGCGGCTGGTCGGCATGCATGCAGGGGGGCGAAACGACGAAAAACATCTGTCAAAAAGAAAGCCCCCTGTCGCATCCTCGGCTCTGGTTTCCGGCCGGAGCAGAGATACCGGCCTTGGCAATATGGTTTCGCGTCCGGCGGGCAAACAGGGGGTCAGTCATAGGACTGATTCCAGTCTGCCGGAAACCGCTGCCCCTGTCAATCGTCCTGCCCCCGACTTTTCGACCGCCGCGGAACCGCCCGCCCCGCCGCGCCTGACGACGGACGAGGCCCGGCGGGCATGCGGGACAACCGCTATTACCGTTTGCAAAGATGAGACAGATAACTACGGTTTATCCCAAAAAAGAAGGCCTCTTGTGTCCTCCGCGAGAGAGAACCCACACAATGGTGGCAAGTCCCTTAACTACGGAGATACTGCCGGGGGAAGTTTTATTCATTCCTCCCGGAGACAAGAGGCCTTTACTACTATTGCCGGAAACCGCTGCCACAGTCAATCGTCCTGCCCCCGACTTTTCGACCGCCGCGGAACCGTCCGCCCCGCCGCGTCGGACGCCGGACGAGGCCCTGCGGTCATGCGGGACGGGCACATTGTAGAGCGTTTCACCTTTGAAAAAGGTGAAACGCGAGGCGGCGACACAGCGCCGCC
>CAJMRA010000184.1 GCA_905215675.1 uncultured bacterium
GAAAAAACGCGGTTTTTCCGCTCACTTCGGGCCGGGCGGCACTGTGCCGCCGCCTTGCGTTTCACCTTTTTCAAAGTTGAAACGCTCTATTGCGTCAGCTGTTTTTCAAAGTAGGCGATGGTCTTGGTCAGGCCCTCGCGCAGGGTGACTGTCGGTTCCCAGCCCAGACGGTCGCGCGCCAGCGTGATGTCGGGACGGCGCTGTTTGGGGTCGTCGCCCGGCAGCGGTTCAAAGTGGATGCGCGAGGAACTGTTGGTCAGCTCCACCACCATTTCCGCCAGCTGGCGGATGGTGAATTCGCCGGGATTACCCATGTTCATGGGGCCGATGAAGTCCGCGGGGGAGTCCATGAAGCGCACCATGCAGTCGATCAGATCGTCCACATAGCAGAAGGAACGCGTCTGGCTCCCGTCGCCGTAGATGGTGATGGGCTCCCCGCGCAGGGCCTGCATGATGAAGTTGGAAACCACGCGCCCGTCGTTGGGGTGCATGCGCGGGCCGTAGGTATTGAAGATGCGCCCGACCTTGATGGGCAGCTTGTGCTGCCGGTGGTAGGCAAAGAACAGGGATTCGGCGCAGCGCTTGCCCTCGTCATAGCAGGAGCGGATGCCGTTGGGGTTGACGTGCCCCCAGTAGCCTTCCGTTTGCGGGTGTTCCTCGGGATCGCCGTAGACTTCCGAGGTGGACGCCTGAAAGATGCGCGCTCCCGTGCGCTTGGCAAGACCCAGCATGTTGATGGCCCCGTGAACGCAGGTCTTGATGGTCTGCACCGGATCGTGCTGGTAATGAATGGGCGAGGCAGGGCAGGCAAGGTTGTAGATTTCGTCCACTTCCACAAACAGCGGGAACGTCACATCGTGGCGGAGAAGCTCGAAACGCTTGTCGTCCATGAGGTGATACACATTTTCGCGCGCGCTGCTGAAAAAGTTGTCGAGGCACAGCACCTCGTTGCCCTGCGAAAGCAGGCGCTCGCAAAGATGGGAGCCCAGAAAGCCGGAACCGCCCGTTACCAGAATTCGTTTACGCAAGTGCATGGCGTTCTCTCTTTGTCGCCGCGGCAGGCGGCGTTGATGTCCCTTTGCGACGCGTCCGTTCTGCGGGCGCGCGTCGTCGCCGTTCAGTGGACGGCGCGGTTGATTTTTACCATGGCAGGAATACCATTGCAACGGCGGCCCGGCGCGCCCGCTTGAAAAAGAATCGGGAAAAATTGTGGCAATCGCCTCCGATTGTGGATACCCTCGGGTGAGAGGAAGCGTGAACGCCGGGCCTCCCGGTTCTTCCTCCGAAGACGGCATGCGTCCGGCAGGCTCCCGTCGAGATGCCGGCCCCGCTGCCCAGCAACGAAGGAACTCCCATGTCCCAAAGCATCGACCCTTCCCAATCCTTGACGCGCGGCACGCCCCAGACCTTGCTCATTATTGACGATGTGGAACTGAACAGGGCAATTCTGGCGGAAATCTTTCAGGATCGCTATCACATCGTCGAGGCGGGCAACGGCCTGGAAGGTTTGCAGCTCCTCGACGGGCACGAAGAGGAAGTGTGCGCCATTCTTCTCGACGTGCTCATGCCGGTCATGGACGGTATGGAGTTCCTGAAGGCGGTACAGCAGCGCAACCTGCAAAAGCACATCCCCATTTTCCTGATCACCGCCGAAAACAGCAGCGCCGTGCTGGAAGAAGCCTACGCCATGGGCGTGATGGACGTCATTACCAAGCCGGTCATTCCCTATGTGGTGCAGCGCCGCATCGAATCCGTGGTGGAACTGTTTCAGGCCCGCAAGCGCCTCGGGGCCAAGGTCAATCTGCAACAGGCCGAGCTGTTGCAGCAGGCCCGCAAGATCATGGATCTCAATGCCGGCATGATCGAGGCCCTGTCGACGGCCATCGAATTCCGCAGCTGCGAATCCGGGGAGCATGTCCGCCGCATTCACGACTTTACCGCCTATCTTCTGGGCAAGACGCCGCTGGGCGAAGGGCTGGATCAGGAGCAGGTCGATCTGATAGCGCTGGCCTCCATCATGCATGATATCGGCAAGATCGCCGTCCCGGACGCCATCCTCAACAAGCCCGGCAGGCTGACGCCCGAGGAATACGAAATCATGAAGCAGCATACCGTCAACGGCGCGCTACTGCTGGAGCGCATTCCCCAGATGCGCCAGCATGAAGCCTTTGTCTACGCCTATGACATCGCCCGCCATCATCACGAGCGCTGGGACGGGCGCGGCTATCCCGACGGCCTGAAGGGCGACGACATCTCCATCTGGGCGCAGGTCGTCTCGCTGGCGGACGTGTATGACGCGCTGATCAGCAAGCGCGTCTACAAGGAGGCCTACAGCTGTTCGCAGGCGCTGGATCTTATCGCCAACGGCGCCTGCGGGTCCTTCAATCCCCGTCTGCTTTCCATCTTCCTGGCGCATGAAGAATCCATTCGCATGTTTTACATGCGGTGAGGGAGTTTGTTTCCATGAATGACGAACAGCGCGCGCTTCTTGCCGGGGCCGGCATGGACGTGGACTCGGCCCTGAAACGCTTCATGAACAATGCCGGTCTGCTGCTCAAGCACGCCCGGCGCTTTCCCGATGAAGGCACCTGGGGACGGCTGACGGCCGCCCTTGAGGCCGGAGACGCCGGGGAGGGCTTTGCCGCCGCCCATACGCTCAAGGGCATAACGGCAAACCTGTCCTTTACGGCCCTGCACGATGTGACGGACACCATGACGGAAGACCTGCGCGCAGGCAATGTGGACGCCGCGCGCGCCCGCCTGCCCGAAGCCGCCGCGGCCTACGACGCTCTCTGTTCGGCCCTGCGCCGTATCTGATGCCGCCATGCTCAACGAAATCAGGGTAATTCTTCACCGTTCCAAGGGCTATCTGCTCATTCTGGCATTGCTGGCGGCGCTGCTGCTTGTCACAACGCATGTCGTGCAGAAAATTATCACCGACAACATGCGGCGCATGGGCGACAGTCTGGCGCACAGTTACTCCGTGGAGGAGGAACGCAAGGTCATCGGGTACCGCATGCTGATGGAGCTGGGCACGCGCTACCTTCGCCGGGACCTGCGGGAAAGCATGGGCAGGGAAGGGCAGCGGGAACTGTTGCAGCGCTTTTTCCGTAACGCCATCGCCGTCACCGGCGGCAAGGCCATTGATCCGTACGCCGTCGTGGACGGCAAGATTCTGGCCGCCACGCCCTGGGAGGGGGACGACTCCTATGCCGTCACCTATGCGCCGTGGTACCGGCAGGCCATGGCGGCCGAAGGCAAGGTCATCTTCTCCGACGCCTACAAGGACGCCATCACCGGCAAGCCCGTCATCACCATCGCCCAGAAAAGCGCGGATACCGACGACGTCATGGCCTTCGACGTGTTCCCCGAACAGTTCAGGGACGACGCCAACACGCATATCCTGCCGGAACGCAGTTCCTATTATCTTTTTGATTCCAATGGCTTCCTGCTGTATCACAAACTGGGATTCAAGACGGAAAACGGCAAGCTCGAGGACTATACCGAGCCGCTCTTCCGCGGCATCAGGGACGGTTCCCTGCTCAGGAGGGGCGTAACCATCACCGATATCAACGGCGTGGAATGCTCCGTCCACAGCAACGTGGCGGAAAACGGCTGGATTTCCGTCGTCACCATTCCCATAGACGTGCTGCTGGCCGATTTCTATTTTGCAAAGACCCTGTATTCGCTGTTGATTGCGGGCGCGTTCCTGATCATCATCATTCTGGGCGTGCGCAACTATCTTTCCAATCGGCGCGAGGAACGCACCAACGAGACCGTGCGCGTTCTCGGCAACTCCTACTATGCCATCTATCGCGTCAACCTGAACACGGCCAGCTACGACATGATCAAGGGCTCGGACTACGGGCGGCGCAATCTGAAGCAGCAGGGAAACTATGAAGACCTGCTGCATGTGGTGAGCGCCCTCATCAATCACGGCGTTACGGAAAAATTCAACGCCGTGTTTGCGCTCGACAATATCCGGGAGCTTGTGCGCCATCGCATCAGCAATTTCGGCGGCGATTTCCAGCGCTATTTCAATCACGAATATCACTGGGTCAACGTGCGCGTTCTCTTTGACGAATCCCTCAATCCCGGCGAAGTCGTTCTCTGCTTCCGCGATGTGGAGGAGGAAAAGCAGGTGCAGCTCAAGCAGATGGAGCTGCTGCAAAATGCCGTCACGCTCATGAAGGAAAGCAACGAGGCCCAGAGCCGCTTCTTCTCCAACATGTCGCACGACATGCGCACGCCCCTGAACGCCATCATCGGCTTTGCCGCGTTGGCGCTGAAAAATCTCGACGACAGGGACAAGATCAGCGATTACCTGCAAAAGATTCAGTGCTCCAGCAGCCAGCTTCTGGGGCTCGTCAACGACGCGCTGGAACTGTCCAAGATCGAGCAGGGCAAGTTGATCTTCGACAACAAGGAATTCAATCTGCGCGATGTGCTTTCGGCCTGCTGCGAAGCCTTCAAGATGCACGCCGAAACCGAGGGAAAGAAGTTTTCCCTCGCCTTCGACATCCAGAACGACATGGTGGAAGGCGATCCCATGCGCCTGAGTCAGGTGGTGAACAATATCCTGTCCAACGCCTTCAAGTATTCCCGCTCCGGCGACAGCATTCACATGGACGTCAAGCAGTTCGAAGGCACGGAGCACGCCAAGTACCAGATAGTCGTGGCGGATACCGGCGTGGGCATGTCGGAGGAATTCCTCGAAAAGCTGTTCGTCCCCTATGAGCGGGAGGAAAATCTCGGCGCCAAGGGCATTCCCGGAACGGGACTCGGCATGCCCATTGTGCAGAGCATCCTGTTGCAGATGGGCGGGCATATCGCCGTCTCCAGCAAGCAGGGCGAAGGCACGACCGTCACCATGACAATCCCCCTGAAGGCCTTGCAGAATCCGGGCGGCGACACGGCCGCCTCCGCCGACGAGGACGACGGCTATTCGCTGGAAGGCAAGTCCGTGCTGCTGGCCGAGGACAACGATTTCAATATGGAAATAGCCACGGATTTGCTGGAAATGATGGGCGCGACCGTCATCCCGGCCGTCAACGGACGCGAGGCCGTCGCGCGGTTCGAGGAGTCCGAGCCGTTCTCCATTACGGCCATACTCATGGATATGCAGATGCCGGAAATGAACGGGTGCGACGCCGCCCGCGCCATCCGGGCCATGGATCGCCCCGACGCCGCGACGGTACCCATCATTGCGGTGACGGCCAACGCCTTTGCCGAGGATATTTCCGCCACCACCGAGGCGGGCATGAACGCCCATATCTCCAAGCCCATTGATTTCGACATCTTTCGGAAGACGCTTAAAAAGCTGTCGTCGGGAACGTCATAACATGGCGTAATCATTCCCCATGCTTCCGTCGTTCATGGTTCCGGGGGAGGTCGCCGCAGCAATGCGGCAGTCTCCCCCGGACCTTTTTCCCCTCCCGCCACGGCCTGTCATGGGGGGAAGGAAACCCCCTTGGCTAGCGCACAAGGGGGTTTCCTTCCCCCCAT
>CAJMRA010000185.1 GCA_905215675.1 uncultured bacterium
CAAATTTTTTGCCGTCCCCGCAACGACGCGCCCCCGGCTTCCGGGCCGCGCTTTCGGAAGCGCGGGACGACCGGCAAAAAAGGGGACGTCGTTCCCTCGCCGGAAACAACGCCCCCTCCTCCGTCAATGCCGAACGGGAGCTTTTGCGGTTTGAACCGCGCTGCGTCCCAGGCCATACGGCCTGTCGTTTTGCGAAAAAACGCGGTTTTTCCGCTCACTTCGCGCGGGGCGGCGGAACAGCGCCGCCCCGCGCGTTGTCTTTTTCAAGGGCAACGCGCTCTATTTGCTCCACTGGAAGGTGAAGACCTGCTCCACGTCGGGATGCAGGCTGAGATGCACCGGGCAGGTATGGGCGGCGCGTTCGATCATGGTTTTCTGCTTGTCGGAGAATTCACGATCGGGCATGACGAACGTCACCACAATCTTGCCGATGCGGCGGGGATTGGCGCTCATTTCCTTGGTTACGGAAGCGGTCATGCCGCTTACGTCCACGTCGTGCTTCTTGCCGTAGATGCCGATGATGGTCATGGCGCAGGCGGCCACGGCGGTGGCGCACAGGTCGGTCGGAGAAAACGCTTCGCCCTTGCCGTTGTTGTCCTTGGGGGCGTCGGTCACGAAGGTGGCGCCGCTTTCGTCATGGGTGCATTCCACGCGCAGATCGCCGTTGTACTTCAGGCTCATCGTCGTCATGAGAAGAACTCCTTTACTTTTTTTCGTGCGCTCTGGGATGCGCGGCGTCATAGACGCGCATCAGTCGGTCCAGGCTCACCTGCGTATAGCGCTGCGTCGTGCTGAGACGACGATGCCCCAGCAGTTCCTGCACGCTGCGCAAATCTGCCCCGGCATCAAGAAGATGGGTCGCAAAGGAATGCCGCAGGGCATGCGGCGATATGGTCTTGTCCAGTCCGGCCTTGCGACAGAGCAGTCCCAGACGTCGCGCCGCCTCGCGGCGGTTGAGGCGATGCCCGCGCGCGCCCACGAACAGCGCCGTCTCATCGGGATCGGCCAGCGCCGGACGCTCGATCAGCCAGGCGGCCAGCGCCCGCACGGACGTGTCGGACATGGGAGCAAGACGTTCCTTGTTGCCCTTGCCGATGACGCGCGCCACCTGCTCGTCGGAACGCACGTCGCCGACGTCCAGTTGCAGGGCCTCCGAGATGCGCAGGCCGGAACCGTAAAGCAGCTCGGCCAGCGCCAGATCGCGGCACAGCAGGTGATGTTCCTTCGGCGAGACGGCGGCGGCTGTCCTGCCGGGTTCGTCCAGCAGGGAAAAGGTCTCGTCCACATTGAGCAGCCGGGGCGCGTGCTGCTCCTGCCGGGGATTGGGCACGCGGGCGGCGCCGTTGTCTTCCAGAAGCCCGATCCGTACCCAGAAACGGAACAGCGTCCGCACGGCGGCGAGCTTGCGCGCCAGCGAACTCCGGGCTTCTCCGGCCCGGAACAGCTCGGCCACAAAGGCTTCCACATCGCGCCGCCCGATGCGATCCGGTTCGGACAGCGCGCAGCCCCGCCGGGACAGGAACTGCGCAAACTGCCGCAAATCCGTGCCGTAGGCGCGCCGCGTCGCCGCCGAAGCGCCTTTCTGAATATCCAGCCACTGGAGAAAATCCTCGATGGCCTGCGCCTCGCCGGGGGCAAGCTCCTCATCCAGAAAAACGCGAATGGGCGCGCGGGTCGTTTTCATGCAAGGGCCTCATAGCGTGCGCCGGGCAGACGGCGCACCTGTCCCAGCAATTCCAGATTGATCAGGGCGGCATTCAGGGCGGCGCTCTCCAGCGCGACCGCCTCTGCAAGATCGTCGGCCTGAAGCGGCCCGCGACGGCGCAGGGCGTCCAGAATCCGCGCCTCGTCCCCGGAAAGGCCCGGCAGGGCCTCTCCTCCGCCCGGAGCCGCTCCGGTTCCGGGCGACGCTGCGGACTCCCTGCCGGAAGCCGCTGCCGGTACGGGCGCGGCGGACGGCACGACGGCGGGCCGGAACGGCGTTTCCGTCCCGGAAGGCTCCGGGACATCCCGCGCCGCGTCCCTGCGCTCCTCTTCACCCAGCGCCCGCAGGCGCTGCCGGGAAACGCCGTATTCCCGCAGCCGGGGAGCAAGATCGCGCAGGATGTCTTCCGCGCTGAAAACGGCGTGCGCGCCCTGCCGGACAAGATTGTGCGTCCCGAAATGACGGCTGTCCAAAGCCGTGCCGGGCACAGCGTAGACTTCGCGATTCTGCTCCAGCGCCAGACGCGCGGTGATCAGGCTCCCGGAGCGTTCCGCGGCCTCGACCACGAGGACGCCGAGGCTGAGTCCGCTGATGATGCGGTTACGTATGGGGAAATTTCCGGGCTGCGGCCGGACGCCGGGCGCAAATTCCGACAGCAGCAGGCCGTCGCGCCGCATGCGCTCGAACAGTCCCCGGTTCGACGCCGGATAGGAAATGTCGATGCCCGTCCCCAGTACGCCGATACTGCGACCGATTTCCCGCAGGGCGGCGCCGTGTACGGCGGCATCCACCCCCTGCGCCATGCCGGAAACGACGGCAAGCCCTCCGACGGCAAGGTAGCGCGCCATGTGCGCCGCCACGGCGCGGGCCTGCTCGCCGGCCTTGCGCGCGCCGACGACGGCGAAACAGGGCGATTGCAGCAGGGAAAAGTCACCCTCGCCGTACAGCAGCAGGGGCGCGTCCGGCAGCGCCCGCAACAATGGCGGATACAGCGGGTCCGTCCAGAGCAGGATGCGCGGATTGAGCTGCACGGCGGCATCCCATTCCCGACGGGCGGGCGGACGCCAGGACTCGCCCGCAAAGGTGATCCCGGGCTCGGGACGCAGGCCGATCGTCGTCCATTCCCTGTGATGCCGCACGGCGGCATGGGCGGAACCGTAAGCCTGCGCGAGCCTGAAACAGGAACGGGCCCCCAGGCCCCGGCAATGCCGGAGGGCGAGGGCGGCCCAGTATTCCTTGCGCTGCTCGGCGTCCAGTTCACGCCAGCGCGGACACGAGGTCATGTCAGCGGATAAGCCCGCGGGCGCGCCTGGCGGCCTGCGAATTGGGGAAGCGATCGATAACCTTCTGGTATTGCTGCTTTGCTCCCTGAGCGTCGCCGAGGCGGCTCATGGTCATACCGGCCTTGAGCAGGGCGTCCGCCGTCTTGTGATGCCGGGGAAAGGACTGATCCACCGTCTGGAACTGCCGCAGGGCGTCCTGAAGCTTGCCCTGCGAATAGTAGCCCTCGCCGATCCAGTAATGCGCGTTGGCGGCATAGCGTCCCTGCGGATACTGTTGCAGCAGGCTCTGGAACTGGGCGATGCCTTCGGCCGTGCGGCCGCCGTTCAGCGTGCGCAGCGCCTGATCGTAGGCGGCCTTCTCGCCCTTGGCCGCACGCGGCGCGGGCGTCGCCTTCGGTTGCGGCGCGGGCGCGGGCGCGGCGGCCTTTGCCGCCGGAGCTGCGGGCGCGGCAACGATATCAGGCACGGCGGAGCCTGCATCGGGAATCGCGGGAACCGGCGGCACGGCGGAATTCGCGGCGGCGGGCTGCCCCGCGGAAGTACGCGGCGGCACGGGCGTCAGCGGCGTCGCCTTGTCCTGTTCCAGACTCCGCAAATGGGAAACGTCCGGCACGGGAGCCTCGGAGGGCGGCAGGGCAAGGTCCTGCACTCCTGCGGGCGTCGTTGTGGCGGCGGCATCCGGCGTAATGCTGCCCGAAGGTCCGGCCACGCGATCCGGCGTGCCTATGCTGCCGGAAGCGCCCTGACGCGCGGGAGCGGGCCGGGCGGCGGCCTTTTCCGCAGCGGGCTTTTCCGCGACGGCGGCACGGGCGGCGACGGGCGTCGCGGCCTGCTGCCGCGGGAAGGGAGCGGGACGGGTATCGGGGTTGATGACGCGGGCACGCGACGACGTTCCGGCGGACGCCGGAGCGGGCTTTTCCTTTCTGGCGGGAACGGGCGTCGCCTTCGGCTGCGCCGCGGGCGCGGCGGCGGAACGCGGCACGACGACCATGGACGTGGCCTTGCCGCTCCGGGTCCGCACCTCGTAGGTCGTATCGTCCAGCGTATCCACACGCTGATCCAGCGTGGCCATCTGCGCTTCCAGACGTTCAAGACGCTGTTCGGTACTCTTCTGCGCCGCCTGTTCCAGCGCGGCGGAGGTATCTCCCTTGCCGCCGCATCCCAGCAGGCAAAGCCCAACAACACAACAACATACTTGCAAATTTTTCATAAGCCCCTCTTGCCCGGTTATGCCCCAAGAGCACAAGCAATGCAAGCGATCTTGCAGCGAGTTGAAATTTAGGGCAGATAGACAAAAAAATAGACACGGCCTGCCTTACGCGGAGCCATCCCGACGCAGGCGGAGAACTGCCATGAATGCTGTGCAAACCTTTCTCGCCACCTATCCCCTTGCGCAGACCGCGCTGGACATTCTCGCCCTGACTGTTCCCCCCGCCGTTTTTCTTGCCCTTGCGGGGCTGGGGCTCTTCGGCGCGGCGGCCCAGCGCAGGGGAACGCAACAGCGGCGCAAATCCTTCAACAAATGCGCCCGGCAACTTTCCATGCTCGGCATGACGCTGGGTTGGGGGCTGCTCATCGGCATGCGCGTCTGGCTCTATCTTGCGCCCCTTCCGCAGCTGGCCATGGTCTTCGAGGCGTCCTGGCTGCTGCTGGCTGTGGCCACGCTGGTGGCCAGCATCTGCTTTCTTGCGGCCGCAACGCTGGAAAAGGCCCCGTGGCTTCACATGCTGCTGGGCGTCCTCCAGGCCGTCTTTGCCTATGCCGCCTTTCTGCTCGGTCTGGCCGCCGCGCACCTTGCCCCCCTTGTGGACAGCATTCTTGAAGCCCTGCGCAACAGACAGTTCCCGGAATTGCCGCCGCTACAGGAAATATTCCTGCCGCTGGCGACGCCGCTGGCCTACAGCCTGCTCCTGCTGCTGGCCCTGCCCGCGGCCTTCGGCGCGTTCTGGCTCATTCTCCGCCGCAGGCATGACGACTACGGCCGCGATCACTATAATGTGACCCTGCCCTGGTGCGCGGCCTGGGCCCGCAACGGCTGGCTGGCCCTCTGGCTGCTCATGCTCGCCCTCAGCGGCCTGACCATCTATGATCGCTGGCAGAACGGCGTCTTTACCGGCCACGACGCGCTGCTCCAGAGCCTTCCCCTGCTTCTCTGGCTGATTCCCGCCCTGATCTGGGCCGCCGTCAGTTGCAGCAAGACCCCCCTGCGCCACAAGTTTTCCCTGACGCTGGCCCTGATCATGAGCATTGCCTACCTGCTGCCGTTCACGCTGGAAGCCGCCACGCCCAT
Source organism: uncultured bacterium (assembly GCA_905215675.1). Lineage (GTDB taxonomy): Bacteria > Desulfobacterota > Desulfovibrionia > Desulfovibrionales > Desulfovibrionaceae > Desulfovibrio. Next base: position 5,279 of record CAJMRA010000185.1, read on the forward strand.
TGTGCCCGACGCGGCGCTCTGGGAATGGCCCCTGCATGACGCCACCCCGGAATCCCTTGAGGAAACGCCGCTCCCGGAACCGGACCTGCCGCAGCAGGAACTCCCCGCGCCCGACGAGCCCGAGGCACGGGACCTCCCCGAAGATGCCGGGACGCCCCCGGCCGCCGCGGATCAGGCTTCCTGATCCTCTGTCAGATACAAAGGGAGCGGGAAGCCGTCCGGCCTC
>CAJMRA010000186.1 GCA_905215675.1 uncultured bacterium
AGCGGAAAAACCGCGTTTTTTCCGCGAAACGCCAGGCCGTATGGTTTGAAACGCAACGCGTTTCAAACTGAAAATACTCCAATGGAGGGGGAATGCCGCTTGTCTCATCCGTGCGCCGTGAAGCCCGCGTCGCGGAACCTCTTGTCGTTTCCGCCAGCCGTGCAACGGATATTCCGGCCTTTCACGGCGACTGGTTCATGGGACGCCTGCGGGCCGGGTTCTGTCGGCGTCGCAATCCCTGCAACAGCAGGCAGGAAAGCGTCATTTCCTTTGCGCGAACCCGCGTCTTTGTTTTCTGGACAAAGCATCCGCTTGCCTTCCTGCCTTTTTTGCCGGAAATCGAGGCGTCGGGAAGACAGTTTTATTTTCAGTACACACTGAACGATTATGTGAGGGAGCGGCTGGAACCCCGTCTGCCTTCCCTGAACCGGCGTCTCGACACCTTCCGGCGTCTGGCGGACAGCGTCGGACCGCAGCGGGTCGTCTGGCGTTTCGATCCTCTTGTGCTGGGAAACGATCTGGGGGTGGAACGGCTTCTCGATCGTGTGGATCGCCTCGGGCGGCTTCTTTCGCCCTATACGGAAAAGCTTGTTTTCAGCTTTCTTGATATGTATCGCAAGACGCGGTGCGCCTTGCGCAGGCATGATCCGTCCTTGCACGCGCCCACGGAGGCGGAAATGCGGGAGCTGGCCGGGGGAATTGTGCGTCTCAACGCGACCTGGCCGCATGCCCTGACCATTGCCGCCTGTGCCGAAGAACTTGATCTGCGCGCGCTGGGCGTCGCAAGGAACAAATGTATCGACGATGCGCTTATTCTGCGCCTGTGCCCGCGGGATGAGGACGTGCGGCGAGCCCTGTCGCCCGGTCCGCGGCAAGGGGCGCTGCTTGCGTCCGCGGCGGCGGAGAGCGGCAGGGAGAGCATCAGGGACAAGGGACAGCGCACGTTCTGCGGCTGTATTCCGAGCAGGGATATCGGCGCGTACGGTACCTGTCCGCATTTTTGCGTCTATTGCTATGCCAACCGTTCGGAACGGCTTGTTCGGGCCGCCATGGAGCGTTGCCGCGTCAACCCCGAAGAACGGGAAAGCCTGCTGCCGTGAGGCAGCAGGCTTCGTTCTTGCAGGGCTCCGGCGAATAGCCGGGAAAGCGATCAGGCCCGCACGGCGGCCAGCGCGTCCATGAGGCGGCGGGCATCGTCGGCGGTGGGGGTCGGGGGCAGGCTTGCAAGCATGCCGAGACCTTCCATGACGTCATGAAACTCCGATGCGTCCATGTCGCTGACGGCCGCGGTATGGATCATGGCATTGATTTGCAGAATGCCGATGACGGCCTTGCGCAGGTCCTCGGCCGACAGGCCGAGATCCAGTATGGCGAGGGTCGGGTTTTGCCGCCGGACGGCATCCATGCCGGCGTCCAGATCGGCGACCGTGCGCAGGGAAGCGCCGTGGGCGGCAAAGACGGGAACACACTCCGCCCATGCTTCGGGACGCGGGGAAATGAGCAGAATGTCCATGACGACCGTCCTCTAGTGCTGATGGCCGCCGCCGCAGGTGAAATCGGTGGAGAAGGGCGGCAGTTTGCCTTCGAGGAACGCCTGAACGGCCGCGCCTACCGTGGGGTACTGACCGGCGAAGTAGACGTCAACGCCCACCTGCTGGAAGCCCATGAGCGGACGCATGCCCATGCCGCCCGCCAGCAACTTCTTGACGCCGTGGGAGGCCAGATGCTGCACGGGCGCCATGCAGCCGCCCTGCTGATGGGGCACGTTTTCCAGCGTGGTGACGGACTTGACCACATTGTCTTCGATTTCCACGAGGGTATAGATATCGCAATGACCGAAGTGCATGCCCATCTGGGCGTCGAGACCGCCGGGCATGGCAGAAGGAACGGCAAGAAGGAAGCTCATGGTGTCTCTCCTGAACTGGTCGAGGGTCGCGCGGGCTATTTCCGGCCCTGCCGGTTGCCTGCGGGAAAGTCCTGAAGGGCCGACCACATGTCCTTCAGGAGATGTCCGAGAGGATTGTCGAATTCCGTAAGGGCCTGTCGGCGTACCATGGCGCGGGTCACGACCGGATCAAAGGGGAGTCTTCCCGCGAGGAAATGTCCCTGTTCCGCGCAATCGGCGGCGATGGCGTCGGCTTCGGCGGTATTGAGGTCCGCCTTGTTGATGATGACGGCCAGCGGAATGCGGAAATGACGGCAAAGATCGGCCACCCGGCCGAAATCATGGCGTCCCGAGGGCGTCGGTTCCACGACGCCCACGGCCAGATGCGCGCCGGACAGGGAACTGATGACCGGACACCCCACGCCCGGAGAACCGTCGCAGAGAATGGTATCCAGCCCCTGTTCCCGCGCCCGGTTGCGGGCTTCGGCCTTGAGCAGGCTGACGAGCCGCCCGGAGTTCTCCTTGCCCGGCGCAAGCTGGGCGTGAACCATGAGACCGAAGCGGCTCCGGCTGACGAACCAGTCGCCGCAGCGTGTTTCGGGAAAGTCGATGGCCTGCTGCGGACACAGGGCCGCGCAGACGCCGCAGCCTTCGCAGCGCAGGGAATCCACCACGGGAATGCCGCCGTCGGTCTGTCTGACGGCTTCAAAGCGGCAGAGTTCCGCGCACTGTCCGCAGGCGATGCAGTCGTCGCCGCGGATGACGGCTTCGTTGCCGGATACAAAGGGGTGATGCTCCTGTACCTCGGGACGCAGCAGGATATGGAGATCTGGGGCGTCCACATCCAGATCGCAGACGACCTTGTTGCGGGCAAGGTGGGCGAAGGCGGCGCAGACGGTGGTCTTGCCGGTTCCGCCCTTGCCGCTGATGACGACGATTTCACGCATGGGACACCTCCCGGCCCTGTCGGCGCAGGGCGTCGCGCAGGTCGACGAAACGTTGCCGCCACGTATCCGAGAGATCGGCCAGCAGGGCCCCGGCGGCATATTGTTCGGCGGCGGCGCGTTCAAAGGGAAGTTCGGCAAGCAGCGGCAGTCCTTCCCGGCGGCAGTAGGCGCGCACGGCTTCGTCGCCCTCGGCATTGCCGTCGGCTCCGGCCCGGTTGACGACCACGGCCACGGGCTTGCCCAGGGGACGGAACGCCTCATGCGCAAGGCGGAAGTCATGGAAGCCGAAAGGCGTGGGATCGGCGACAAGCAGCAGCATGTCCACATCGCGCGCGACCGTCACCGCCGGACAACTCACGCCCGGAGGCGCGTCGAGCAGCGCGTCGGCGTCCGCCTCCCGGAGCAGCTCGTTCAGGCGGGAATGCAGCCGTCGGAGCAGGGGAGGCGTCATGGCTTCGCCGATACGGGTTCTTCCCATGAGAAAACGAATGCTTCCGTCAAGCGCATCGCCGTCTTCGATGACGCCGAGTTCTCGCTGCGTCACACGCAGGGCGTCGCGGGGGCAGACGGCAAAGCAGCCGCCGCAGCCGTGGCACATGTCGGGAAACAGGGAATTTTTCCCCGCAAAGGCGGCAATGGCCTTGTAGCGGCAGATGTCGCGGCAGCGTCCGCACGCGTCGCAGCGTTCGACGTCCAGACGCGGCACGTCAAGCCCCGCCTGCATGCTCCGGACAAGATGCGGATGCAGGAAAAGATGCAGGTTGGGGGCTTCCGCGTCGGTATCCACGGCCACCAGGGGCGCGTCCCATACGCGGGCAAGAGATGCGGCGACGCTGGTTTTCCCGGCGCCCCCCTTGCCGCTGGCAATGGCGATACGCATGACGGACTCCTACTTGTTGGGAGCGTCGGCAAAGGGCAGTTCGCCCTTGAGGAAGCGTTCCGCCGCCTCGCGCACGCTGCCGCCGTCCACATTCTGGCAGATCTTGATGCCCGCGGCGGTCAGGGCTTCAAAGGCCTTGGGGCCCACGTAGCCGCTCAGGACGACCTGCACGCCTTCGCGCGCCAGCCGTTCGGCCGTTTCGATGCCCGCTCCCATGCTCATGGTCTGGGATGCGCCGTTGTCCACATACCGGGGCGTCATGTCCGGCAGGTCCAGAAGAACGAAACCGCCCGCCCGGCCGAAGCGGGGATCGACGGCGTCGTCAAGCGTGGGGCCTTCACTGGAAATGGCTATTTTCTGCATGATGTTCTCCTTTGCGGATGCCGGAAAGGCGCCGGGAGCGGCCAGGGCATAGGCGCCCCCCTCGATGCGCAGGGCAAGTCCGCGGCAAAGCGCCCGCGCCACGGTGCGGCGCGCGGCGGCCAGCGTGCGCCCGAAGGTGTGCCGCGAGACGCGCATGCAGCGCGCGGCTTCGCTGCCGGTCATACCTTCCAGATCCGCCAGCCGCAGGGCTTCCAGCTCGTCCACGCTGAGGCGCGCTTCTTCCAGCTCGGTCATGGGTATGCCGCGCGGTTTGAAATAGGTGACGTGAGGCGCGCAGGCCACATAGCGGCATTGTTTGGGACGCGGCATGGATGTCTCTCTCGTGTTTTTGTACAAATGAGCATAACTCTTGCCCGGGACAAGTCAAGGGGGTTCCTCGATGAAAGGGAATTTTGCGGGCGATTCTTGCGACTTGCGCGGTGCGGTGTGTCGGCGTAGGGTAAGCGCCCGCCGGGAAGGAACTGTCGGTGTTCCCCCGGCCTTGTCAGGGAACGTGGAACAACGGGAAAGATATGCTGATTATTTCTGTCGTGTGCCTTGTGGTCGGCGCTATTGTGGGATGTTCCGGCGTGGGGGGGATTCTGGTTCCCCCGGCGCTGGTCTTGTGGAGCGGCTATGAAACGCATATGGCCATGGGGACGACGCTGGCCTCCTTTATGGCCGTGGCCGTGGCCGGTATCTATATGTATGGGGTTCGGCTGCGTACCTTTTCCGTGAGGGAAGCCATTCCCTTTGCTCTTGGCGGACTTGCCGGAGCGGCGCCGGGAGGTCTGCTTGCCTCGCTGCTGCCGGGCAGTCCCCTCATCGTGCTGCTGGCGGTGGTGGTGCTGTTTTCGGGAGTCGGCGTTTTCCGGCCTGCCGTGCAGGGGGAAAAGGCCCCCTTCTGGCACAGGCCCTGCGGCCTGTTCCTGATCGGCGCGGTAACCGGGCTCATGGCCGGACTGACCGGAGCCGGGGGGCCGGTGCTGTCCATTCCCTGGATGATTCTCGTGGGCTTCCATCCTCTTACCGCCATAGGTCTGGCCCAGCCCTATCAGCTCGCGACGGCCATGTCCGGCGCCGTGGGCTGCGCTCTGAGCGGCAATGTGGACTGGGCCGCGCTGCCGCTGATGGGGGCGTTTCAGGTGGTGGGCTTCGTGGCGGGGGCGCTCGTGGCCAAGCGCCTGCCTGTGCTGCTGCTGCGCCGGGGCATCGGCGCCATCTGCTGCCTGCTGGGATTGTTCCTGCTGGGACGGGAATTCCTCGGCTGGATCGGTTAGGGCGTGTTAACATTAAATCGTTTTTCTGGGGGGAAGGGAACCCCCTTGGCTAGCGCACAAGTGTGTTCCCTTCCCCCCAGGCCCCCCATCCTTCCCCCAACGCGCTTTTTCAGAGGGGA